>CAVDWN010000083.1:0-6076 GCA_963612535.1 Sphaerochaetaceae bacterium | reverse complement strand
GCGCGTGGCTTGTTAAGGAGGGATTCACGATGGATGACGAAAAGCAATCTGAAGAGGCTGTCTCCAACGATTCCCCAGCTGAAGAGGGGAAGGCGCCCGGAAAGCTCCGTTCATGGGGCCAGAAGAAGGTTGGCCGTTTCAAGAGGTGGCACATCACCCTTTCGGTCTGCTTGGTGGTATTCGTTGCAGCCGGTGCTGGAATGATGGTTTGGCATGAATCCCCCAGTTTCTGCGGCGCAATCTGCCATGCCTCGATGGATGGATATGTCCCAACCTACGAATCTGAGCCCGGTACGGCATCGGTGGACAAATGGGGCAATGAGGTAAAAGACGCCAGCGCCATGATGGCTGCCACTCATAGGGCCTACGGTGACGTGACGTGCCTCGACTGCCATAAACCCACGCTTACGGAGCAGGCCACCGAGGGCGTCAACTTCATGACCGGTGGATACACCGCTCCCTTGAGCGAGAGGAATCTGGACAACCTCACCGCGTACGAGAACTACGACGACAACACCGAATTCTGCCTGAACGAGAGCTGCCACAACATGAGCAAATCGGATTTGACTCAGGCAACCTCGAACCTAACCAGAAACCCGCATTCTTGGCATCATTTCCAGTACACCTGCACCGATTGCCATAAGTCGCACAGGGCATCGGTGCTTGTTTGCACCACCTGCCACGATGATTCCTATGCGGATATTCCCGACGGATGGCTTTCCGCGCAGGAAGCTTCGGAATTGGATACTATTTACGGATCGTATGACAACGAGAAACAGTAAGCTGGGCTTCTGATTCGGAATAAGATGAGCTGAAAGCTTTGGTGCGGGCCCCTGACTGGCGTAGACCTTGTTAGGGGCTCGTATTGTGTAGGAGATTGGAACTATGAACGCAAAGATGAAACGTCGCCTTGTGGTTGTTGCGGGCCTGATAATCATTGCTGTTCTGATAGCGTTTGCCGTGATCGGGGGAAGCACTTCAGCTAAAGCGGTTTCGGTGGCCGATTGCGCTGAGGGGGGCTTGGCCGGACAGAAGGTAGAGGTGTCGGGAACGGTTGTGGACAACTCGTACGACATAGACGAGCAGGGTGTTTTGACCTTTTCGCTGTGTGACGAGGGCGTAGCATCCGCTGATGCGGCTTCCGGGAAGGCTCCGACCGTACGCGTTTCCTACGACAAGGGCGTTTCTTCGACGTTCGGCAATGGCATTTCGGCTATATGCACAGGTCGGGTCTCCGACGACGGCACCTTGGTTGCCACCGAGCTGGTTACCAAATGCCCCTCGAAATACGAAAACGCCTCCGATGCCCTTTCGGTATCCGCATTGCTGGGATACGGGGAGTCGATGATCGGCAAGACGGTAAAGCTCGAAGGCGTTCTTGCCGATTCGGGCATCGGCACTGTAGAGGAACCGATCCGCTTCACGTTGAATGATGCAGCCGAAGCAGGTGTCCATGTTCCCGTTCACTATGAAGGCGCTATTTCGCAAGGCCAGGATACCCCGGGTACCAAGTTGGTTCTGCAAGGCGCCCTGGATGAAAATGGCGTGTTCAGCGCAACGAGCGTGGCGGTGAGCGAATAGCATGCTTTCCTTGATTGGACTCGTCGGGTTGCTTTTGGCGTTCTTCGGCTGCGTGCTCTGCGTGATATGCCTTGGTTTCGCCGTGCGAATGGGCGCAAAGGGCAATGCCGACACAGCGGAAGCCCTTGATTGGGCGGGCCGCACGGCAAGCATCGTCTGCTTTGTGGGGCTTACCGTATCGTGCTGTGTGCTGGTTTTCGCATTCATGACGGGCGATTGCACGATCCAATATGTGCTGGACAACCGATCGGACAACACCAGCAGCCTGAGCTGGATGTACCGGCTTAGCGGTTTGTGGTCTGGCCGCGAAGGGTCGCTGCTGTTCTGGGCATGGCTCATCGGGGTGTTTGCCGTGCTGGTTTCCCGCAAGGAGGCGAACAGCCCTAAGCGGCTGGACAGCGTTGCGTTGATGGTGCTGGCCTTCGTGCTTGCGCTCTTCGTTGGGGTGCTGCTTTTCAGCGAAGACAACATGCCCTTCACGGCTACCGACGAGAAGTACTTCGACTACACAACGATGCAGGTTACATCGGCGGGCAGCGTGCTGGGGATGAACTCCCTGCTCGAGCATTGGGCTATGGCGGTGCATCCTCCCACGTTGTTTATCGGCTATGCCGGCCTTGCCGTGCCCTTCGCTTACGCCATCGCCGCTCTTGTATGCAACGATGCCAGCGACCAATGGGTGAAGCGCTGTTCCCCGTATGCCCAGTTCGCGTGGCTGTTCTTAACAATCGGCATCGGCCTTGGCGCCGTATGGGCCTATGTCTGCCTGGGCTGGGGCGGCTACTGGGGTTGGGACCCGGTCGAGAATGCAAGCCTGCTGCCTTGGCTTATGTGCATCGCGCTGGTGCATAGCTTCACGGTGTATCGGCAGCGCGGCATGTTCAAGGGCTGGGCCATCATGTGCGCCGCCTTGACGTTCTGCTTCGTTATCGTGGGAACGTTCATCAGCCGCTCCGGCTTGGTGCAGTCGGTGCATGCATTCGAGGGGGATGCGGTTTCGCTGGTGTTCTTCCTTGTGCTTATGGTGCTTTCCGTCGGCTCGGCGGCTATCGGCTTGGCTGTGCGCCGCAAAACCTTCGCCCCTAACGAGCGATCGGATGCGGAAAGCATGCTCACCAAAGACGTTGCCTTCTACATCAACTGCGTGTTCGTGCTGCTGGCTTCTTGCCTGCTGTGCTACATGACCATATCCTCGGCGCTTCCGTCGTTCTTGCCGTTCGGCGGCCAGTCGGTGAGCACGGGAACCTTCAATGCCATTGCCCGCCCGTTGGGGATAGCGTACTTGCTGCTTATCGCCATAGGCCCGATGCTTGGATGGGTGAAGACCGACAAGAAGAAGCTCCTGCGAAAGTTACGGCTGCCCGCAGCCGTAGCGGCGGTGGTTTTCGCACTGCTGATGCTGTACTTCGCTCAGGTTCTTCTGCCTGCGTATGATGCAACGGTGGCTGCCGGCGGGAGCAACGCCGAAGCGCTGCTGGAAATGGGGCCGTCCTGGTATTACAACGGCTTGGCGGTTGTAGGGTTTGCCGTGGCCAGCGTGCTTATGGCGAATGCGGTTTGCATGATTGCCCGCTGCATAAAAAGCCATGCGGCGACCGTGGCCCCCATAGGTGGGTTTTTGTGCCATGCGGCAATGGGGCTAATGCTTGTGGGGCTCATCGGCTCCTCGATGTACGTAACCGAGAATGCGGGGTATTTGGAATACGATTCCTCGACCGATTCCGCTACCGGAACGTTCCAGATCGGCGGCTACGAGCTTGCCTACCAGGGCCAATCGGTAACCCAGCTGGAAAGCTCGGACGTTATGTACCAGGTAGACTTCAACGTTTTGCAAGATGGCAGTCAGGTTGGAACGGCAAGCCCATCGGTTCAACTGGTGGCAAGCACCCAGCAGCAGAAGCTCAATGCTAGCGTGCTCGGGTTCCCGACCGAGGACCTGTTCGTGGTGTACAAAGGGGTGAACGCCAAAACCGGCTACCTTTCCCTGGATGTGCGCATCAACCCGCTTATCAGCGTGGTTTGGGCTGGCTTCGCCTTGCTCAGCTGCGGAATGGCTTTGGCTTTCGTAGGGAAGCTGAAGCGCGGCCCAGCTCGAGCCAAGGAGGCTGCTTGATATGGGAGCCGCCTTGGAACTGCAGGGGGTGTCGAAGCGCTTCGGTACCCGTTCGGCCCTGGCTGATGTCAGCCTGTCGGTGCCCGAGGGGGCCTTCGTCTGCGTTTTCGGCCCCAACGGCGCAGGGAAGACCACGCTGCTTCGCCTGATGGCAACCCTTGCCCGGCCGACCGAAGGCAAGGTTGCGTTGCAGGGGGTAGATGCGCTCGAGCATCCCGAGCAGGTAAGGGCGCTTATCGGGCTCGTGTCCCACAGCCCGCTTCTGTACCCCGAGCTTACGGCTTACGAGAACCTCAAGCTCTTTGCCCGGCTATACGGGGTTAAGGATGCAGATGCCCGCGTGGAAAAGCTGCTGAGGGATGTGGGGCTCTACCATCGCCGCTTCGATGCGGTTTCTTCCTATTCGCGTGGGATGACCCAGCGCCTCTCGATCGCCCGCGCCTTGGTCAACGACCCGGCGATCCTCTTGCTGGACGAGCCGTATTCCGGCCTTGACCCGTATGCCGCCGACGACTTGGACGGCATTTTGGCCCGGGAGCGCAAGGGGCGCACCATCGTGATGGTGAGCCACGACCTTGAAAAGGGGTACGGGCTTTGCACCCATCTGCTTGTTTTGGCAAAGGGGAAGGTGAAGCTCTTCTGCAGCCGCGAGGAAATGGCGGGCGTAAGCTTCGAGCAGGTCTATCGCGAATCCGTTGGAAGGGGAGGTGCGTGATGGGTGCTCGCACAGGCGAATCGCCTTCGATGTTCTCCCAGTACCGCGCCCTTCTTCGCAAGGACATGGAGCGCGAGTTCCACACGTTCGACATGCTCAGCTCCATGGTGCTGTATGCGGTGCTGGTGCTGATCGTCTACGGAGTTGCCCTTTCGCAGGTTTCCTTGGGCGAAGATGTCCGTGGCGTGGCCTCGGGGCTTCTTTGGGTGCTCATCGTGTTTACCTCCCTTATCGGGTTGAACAGGTCGTTTGCCTACGAGAGGGAAAACGATTGCCTTGATGCCATCCTTATCGCCCCCATCGATAGGTCTGTGGTGTTCCTGGCGAAGGCGACATCGAACTTCCTGTTCCTGGCAATCGTCGAGCTGCTTGTGACGCCGGTGTTCGTCTTCTTCTTCCTGGAAGGCCAGCAGCTGGGCGAAACCGTGCAGTTTGCCCTGGCTCCTTTGGCCTTGGGCACGTTGGGGATGGCTGCGGTTGGCACCTTGTTGGCAACCGTCACAACAAGCACGCGCGGGCGGGACGTGATGCTGGCGGTGCTCGCCGTGCCCTTGCTGTTCCCCCTGCTGTACGCGTGCGTATGTGCCACTTCGGCGTGCCTTGTTGGGGGCGACGGCTTTTCGTCCGTCTTCGTCCCCTCGGTGGCGATCATCGGTGTGTACGATGTGGTTATGGGGCTGCTCTCATGGGTGCTCTACGATTTCGTGGTCTCAGCGTAAGGAGGCTGTTTTGAGCAAAAGGAAAAGGCCCTTGCCCGAGATGGGCCAGTGGCCGGACAAGCTGGTTCCCCTTGCTATCGCAGTTGCAGCGATAGGGCTTTTGGGCGGGTTTCTGCTGGCGTTTCTGTATGCCTCGCCGGTGAGCGGCGCCCGCGTGGACGGGGCCGAGCTCATAGGCGGCAGCATGGTTTCTTCGAAGTTGCTGCTTTCGCAGAAGATCTTCTACTTCCACATGCCGGCCGCGCTTGCCTCTATGGCGGGCCTGGCCTTCATGGCCTACTACTGCATCCGGTTCCTTGCCACGCGCAACCAGCGTTTCGACACCTGCGCAAAATGCTGCATGGAGATATCGCTGGTGTTTGCCCTTGCGGTTATGTTCACCGGCGAGATGTGGACGCGCTTCGAATGGGGCGTGTGGTGGACGTGGGAGCCTCGCCTTACCACTTATTTGGTGCTCGTGCTGGTTGTCCTTGGCTATTTCGTGCTGCGCAACGCCGTCGACGATCCGGAGCGAAGGGCGGCGTTCAGCGCGGTTCTGGGGCTGGTAGCCTTCGCCGATGTTCCCATAACCTTCGCCGTTACGCGCATCCTTCCGTCTAGCCTGCATCCGGTGGTGTTCCGCGAAGGCGGCCTTGCCCCCGATATGGCGCTTACGGTGGCCGTCTGCTCGGTGGGCATGCTGGCGTTGGCGTTTGCCATGTACCGCATCTGCTTCCGCAATGCGCGCCTTGCCGAGCGCACCTGCGCTCTTGAAGAGAAAGAGAGGGCCTGATCATGAACCCTATCCTAGAAGAGATCTACAGCACGGTAATCCCCTCTGCCCCTTACCTGATAGCGGCATACGTTTTGGTGCTCGCTGCCCTTTTGGTTTGGCTCTTCGTTCAGTTCCGACGTCAGGCAAGCCTTTCCCGCCGCCTCGATATCTTGGAAGAAGAGCAAGGGGAGCGC
>CAVDWN010000082.1:0-6087 GCA_963612535.1 Sphaerochaetaceae bacterium | reverse complement strand
TGTGCCGCAGCATCATCGAGAACGTATTCACCAAGGTGATCCGCGTTTCCAACCTAGACAAGCTGGGCAACCACATCGTGGTGCAGGGCGGCACGTTCCTGAACGACGCCGTGCTGTGCGCCTTCGAGCAGTATGTGGGCCGCCCGGTAACCCGCGCCCCTTACCCGGGCCTGATGGGTGCCATCGGCATCGCGCTCATTGCGAAGGAAAACGCCGAGTCGAAGCGGGCGGCACAGGCGAACGGCGGCCAGAAAACCGCAGGCAGGCCCGAGCCCGAAGCCACCTCCCCTTCGATGCAGAGCATTGGCGCTACCAGCAGCTTCATCGGCTGGCAGGCCATCGACAACTTCCACTACGAGCAGGAAACCAACCTTATCTGCCCGTTCTGCGCCAACCGCTGCAACCGCACGCGCATCACGTTTTCCAACGGCACATCGTGGATAACGGGCAACCGCTGCACCCGCGGCGAAGTGGTGGGCGACCCGAAAGACGCCGCCGTGCGCCAGCAGGTGCTTGCCGCCAAGCAGGCCATGGACAGCGTGCCCAACCTCTACGACGAGCGCGAGCAGCTGCTGTTCAAGGATTGGCCGTGCACGCCTGCCGCCCCCAGCCAGAACACAACCATCGGCATGCCGCGCGTGCTTTCCAACTGGGACACCATGCCCTTCTGGAAAACGCTGCTGCAGGCCTTGGGCTTCACCGTGAAGCTCTCGCATGCCAGCACGCGCGCCATCTACGAGAACGGCCTTTCCGCTGTGACGTCCGACACCGTGTGCTTCCCCGCGAAGCTGGTGCACGGGCACTTGCGCGACCTGCGCAAACAAGGGGTCGACCGCATCTTCATGCCCATCGTTACCACCGTGCCCTCGGAAAACACCTCGAAGGACAGCCAGTCCATGTGCGCCGTGGTGAAGGGCTACCCGCTGGTTATCCAGAACTCGGACAACCCCCAGCGCCGCTGGGACATCCCCTTCGACAACCCGCTGTTCCACTGGTTCACCGAAGAGGACTGCACGCTCCAGCTGCAGAAGTACTTCAAGGACACGTTCCAGATCCCCGAGGCGGCCACCGCAAAAGCGCTGCAGCAGGCGCGCGCGGCGCAGGATTCGTTCCACCGGGCCCTGAAAGAACGCGGAGCCGAAGTGCTGGCGCAGGCTCGCGGCAACGGCACCTACGCCGTGGTGCTGGCAGGCCGCCCCTACCACAACGACACCCTGGTGAACCACGATCTGCCCTCGCTGTTCACCGAACGCGGCATCCCCGTGCTCACCGCCGATGCAGTTCCCGGCGGTGAAGAGGTAACGCTCAAGAACAGCCTGATCGACGTGGTGAACAACTTCCACGCGCGCATGCTTTCCACCTGCGTGCTTGCATCGCAGAGCCCCAACATGGAGTTCGTGCAGATAGTGAGCTTCGGCTGCGGCCACGATGCCTACCTTTCCGACGAGATAATCCGCCTGATGAAGGAAACGGGCAGCAAGACCCCGCTGGTGCTGAAGGTGGACGAAAGCGATATCCGCGGCCCCTTGGGCATCCGCGTACGCTCGTTCATCGAAACCGTGAACGAGCGGCGCGCCAAAGAGCTTGCCGCCGGCAGCAACAGCAACGGCCCCGCCGCCAAGGCCGCGAATGGCGCCGAGGGCAACCCCAGCAACCCCAGCGAGTCTGAGGCCTGCGCCAGCTGCGCGCCAGGAGGCTGCGCCGCCTGCACGGCAGCCATGGAAGCCCGCCTGGACTTGGCGCTGGCAAAGGAATCGGGCGAAAAGCTGGAAGACCCCTACCCGCAGAAGTTCACGAAGGCCGACCGCAAGGAGCGGGTGGTGCTGGTTCCCAACACCTCGAAGGCCTTCAGCCTGCTTATGACCACCGTGTTCCGTAACCAGGGCCTGCGCGCCGAATCGCTTCCAATCGGCCGTGAACGGGCAATCTACCTGGGAAAACGATACGTCCACAACGATATCTGCTTCCCGGCGCAAATCGTTATCGGCGAAGCGCTTGAAGCCTTGGAGTCGGGCAAGTACGACCTGGACAAGGTGGCCATCGGCACCGGCAAGTACATCGGCGACTGCCGCCTTACGCACTACGCGGCCCTGCTGCGCAAGGCCCTCGACGACGCCGGCTACCCGCAGGTGCCCATCGTCACCAACGACGACGTGGACTTCCACAACATCCACCCCGGATTCAAGCTCAGCCTGCCATCGGCCATCCAAACCGCCTTCGGCCTGCCCATGATCGATGCTCTTGAGGAACTGCTGCGCAAAATGCGCCCCTACGAGCTGGTGCCCGGCAGCGCCGATGCCGCCTTCGAGAAATCGGTGCAGCTTGTTATGGACGGCCTGGGCAAAAACGGCATCCGCGGCGCGAAACGCGGCTTCAAGCAGGCCATCGACCTTATGCGCACCGTCGAATACGACCGCAGCAACCCCCGCCCCACCGTGCTGATCGTGGGCGAGTACCTGCTGAACTTCCACCCCGGCGCCAACCACGACATGGAAGAGTACCTGGAAAAGAACGGCCTAGAGGTGATAGAGGCGCGCATGACCGACGTCATCCGCAAGACGTACTTCTACCAGCATGCGCAGCAGAAGGAATACAAGGTACACCGCCCGCTGGGCAAGAAGATGATGAATACCATCTCGGACGGCTTCTTCAACTTCGCCCACAACCTAACCGACAAGATCGCCCAGGAGCACCCGCTGTACCAGCCGCCCACGCGCATGCCCGAGCTGGTGCGCGCGAGCGACCCCATAATCCACCACACCTTCGATGCCGGCGAGGGCGTGCTGATCCCCGCCGAGATCCTGCACCACGCCGAGCACGGCTGCCGCAACTTCGTTATCCTGCAGCCCTTCGGCTGCCTGCCCAACCACGTGGTAGGGCGCGGCATCTCGAAGCGCCTGAAGGAGCTGTACCCCGATGCGCAGATACTGCCGCTCGACTTCGACCCCGACGTCAGCTTCGCCAACATCGAGAACCGCCTGCAGATGCTCATCATGAACGCCCGCAAGCCGCGCACGTCCTAGCGAACGCGCCAAGAAGCCCACCCACGATTCAAGGAGCACCCATGGCACGTCCCCGCAAAGACCAAGCAGAGCCCGCGGCAACCGAGCGCATCAAGGAAGCGTTCTGGGAGCTGTTGGAGGAAAACGACCTCAAGCACATCACCGTGAACATGATCACGCAGAAGGCCGGTTGCAACCGCGGCACCTTCTACTACCACTTCGACTCGCTCGATGCGCTGCTCTACGCCATCATCGAAGAGCAGCTGCTGAGCGCCGGCGGGCTGCCGCGCGATTTGTTCGGCCTGCTGAGCAACGAGGAGAAAACCCTGCGCGACATCTGCCTTACCCAGCGCATACAGCGCTTCGGGCTGATGATGAAGCAGGCGGGGCACGAATGCGTGGGGCCGAAGGTGAAAACGCTGGTGTCGAAGATGTGGGAAGAGATTCTGTGCCCCAACGAAGGCGAGGAGCTTACCGAGACCTCCCGCGTGATGATCGAGTTCTCTATCAGCGGGCTGATCGGCGTTATCGACTACCTGTACCGCGAGGGAAGGCTCGGCGAAGACCTGTTCCCCGCCGAGGCATCGTTCTACCTGAAGGAAAACGCCCGCTTCCTGTTCCTGCGCATAAGCCAGGCTCAGAATATCTCCTTGGCGGAACTGGAGCAGCGCATGGCCCTGTTCCTGAAGATGCGCGCATAGGGGAATTGCCGCAACCGGCAGCCAAAGAAGGCAAGATGAGCGGCCGAGTGCCGGTAAGGCGCTGATTAAAGCCCGCCTTGCTCTGCGTGCGTGTGGCGAGGGCGCGGGACGCGAAAGCCGAGAGCGCCCACTGACATGGGCAAGCGAGGCTTGAGCCTTCCGCATGCCGCCACACGTGCGTAGAGCTGGCGGTTAAATGCAGTCGGCGAAGGTAATGGCAGGCCAATGGCCCTGCACGGGGCTCACTGCATCCTTCTCTATGGCAACGCTGCCACGTTCCACGCCGTTGCTGCGACCACGCCGGGCTGCGTCTATCAGCGCATCGAACACGCGGGCCATGCGATGGCCACCCGCGAAAAACTCCGGATGCCACTGCACGCCTATCATGAAGTCGCGGTCGCGCACCTCTATGGCCTCTACCAGGCCATCGCTTGCGTAGGCAACCGGGCGAACGCGCGTGGAAAGATCGCATACCCCCTGGTGATGCATGGAGTTCACCATGATCTGATCCGTTTCCAGCAAGCGCCCCAAAATGGAGTCGCCCACGATCTTCACCAGGTGCGTTGGGTCGCTGTAGGGCTTGGGCTGCCAATGCACCAGCTGCGGCAGCTTGCTTAGGCCATCGTTCATCCCCTCGCGCACGATGCCGGGGAACTGATCGCCCAAGTCGCGCCAAAGGGTGCCGCCCAAGCACACGTTGATCATCTGCATGCCACGGCAGATTCCCATAAGGGGAACATCGAAACGGTAGGCATAGCTCAAGATGAGGTATTCCAGCTCTTCGCGCTCGGGCGTGTGGTCGGTGATCTTGCCGCTGTCGCGGATGGCGCCGTAGCGGGCCGGGTCGATGTCGTTGCCACCGGTGAGCACGAACCCGTCGATAAGCGGGAACAGGGTTTCGTAAACGTGCGGGTTGTCGGAAAGCGGCAGCAGAAGCGGCGCACCGCCGGCATGCACGATGGCGTTGGCGTAGCGCTCGGGAAAGCTCACCATCTTCTCGGATCGATTCTGCGAGGGAACGATGCCGATCACCGGCATATGGCTGGCATGCTGCGTCATTTCCCTACCTTCCCAGTGCACATGCGAAGCTTTGCGATTCAAGCCTTGGCTGCAAGGCCGCTAGATGGAATAGCTGTCTATGGCCAGCTGCGAAGAGCGGTCGATGACGTCCTGCAGGGTGATGCCGCCCAGGTATTCCTTGATAAGGTCGTGCAAACCGCGCCAGATGAACACCTCGTAGCGGCTTTCGCCCGGGCCGGCCTCGCCGGAAAGCTCGTCCAGGTAATCAACCGGGGCAAGCGAACCTTCAGTAACGGTGAGCACGTCGAGGATGGTGATGTTCAGCGGCGAGCGGGAAAGGCGGTAGCCACCGGCGGCGCCACGGGAAGAGCGAACCAGCTGGGCCGCCGCCAAGCTGGAGGCGATCTGCTCCAGGTACTTGCGGGAGATGCCGGTGGAATCGGAGATCTCCTTCAGCGGAACCGGGGACGAACCATTGCCCTTCTGAGCCAAGAACACCATGAAGCGCACAGCATAGAGCCCCTTGGTGGATATCTTCATAGGTTCCTCCCGGTTTCCCAGGGCAAGGCGAACACCTGCCCTGCCGTCGTTTTCACAGCGTTTCCCATAGTAGCACGCACCGCAAACGGGCTAGCGCCCATCGCGCACGCGCTTTGCCAATACGGCCAGATAGCCGCGCTCTTCTTCAGGCAGCGCTTGGGCCGCCAAATCAAGAAGGAAATCCTCCCAGGCGGCAAGCGTCTTGCCCGATACAAGGGCATCGCTTCCCTGCTTCTGGATGGCCGCCAGCGCAGCATTGGCGCTTTCGTCGGTTAGCGGCCATACTCCCTGCTCAACCCCGAAAGCTTGCTCTATGTTGGCGAGCGCCTGCTCGGAATAGAACAGGCCTTTTATGAGCGCGGCGTACCCCGCCATGTACTCGGCGGGAAGCGAATCGGCCGGACGGATTTCCACGAAGCGCTTCAGGCGCACATCAGGCCAGAACATGGAAAGCGCATGCTCCACGTCTGCCTCGGTCATCGGGGCATCGCCGTAGGCCTCGTAGGCGGACTTCCCGAACACCGGACGCAGGCTTTCACCGTCGGGCTGGGCTGCCGCAGGACGCGTTACGAATATCGGGCAGGTGCGCAAGATCCAATCCGCGTATTCCTCGAAGCCAAAGCCCGGTTCGAACAGCCCCGGTACCGAACCGCACCGGGCGTTGTCCACCTCGCGCCACAGGGCGAAACGGGCAAGGGACTTCGCAGGCTCGGCTTCGAACACCGGCGTATTGCTGGTCATGGCGCACAGGATGGGCGCCAGCGCCTGCGCAACACGCATCTTGCGGATGGCATCCGCCTCGTCGCGGAAATCGACCGAGACCT
>CAVDWN010000081.1:0-6143 GCA_963612535.1 Sphaerochaetaceae bacterium | reverse complement strand
AGCCCCTGACCTGCGAATGAACGTAGTGTGAGGTCGAAGGTTGTTACCGGTCTTGAACAACAACCCCTGCTCAGCAATTCCACTGCAAAACACCAGGCCGCATGCGGTTTCCACTACGGGCGATGCCGTTGGTATGTTAGCGCTTCTCAACAATCTCGAGTCCAACCTTCACGGTCTTCTTCCTGCCCAACATGTTCACGTCCAAGTACGCAACCCTTTTATGGCGGTCTATCTTCTTCACCAGCATCTCGTAACCCCTAAGCGGCCCGCGTAGCACGCGCACGTTGTCGCCTTCGATAATGCCCTCGCTCATGCGCAGCACGTATTCGTCCTGCCCAATTAGGGAGCTTATCAGGGTTTTCTCGTCATCAGTCAGCGGCATGAACACCGGGTTGCCGTCTTCGCCCTTGCCAGAGAGCAGCTTGGTCATGGCGGAAACCTTGTTCAGCTCCACGCGGAAGCGCTGCGGTGTGCGCGTGTCCACGAACACATAGCCCGGGAACAGCACATCGGTCTTGGTTTTCCATTGCCCGCTTATGCGCTTTCGCGCCTCGAAGCGGGGAACGAAGCAGCTTTTGAAGGTTTCGGGGCTAACCAGGCGCTGGATCTTCTCCAACACGCTTTGCTCGCGCCCGCCGGTAACCTGCACCACATACCACATGGCAACCCTTTCCTGCCTGCCACGCTGCGCTTTGGCCAAAGCTGGCCGGCGGCCGCCTGCCCCGAGCAAACTCGAGCACAAGCGCCCGCGCCCGGCGCAAGCCAAAGCACAGCAAAACTGATGACATCCCTATGCTGGCGAAACGCGCTCTGAGCGACGATTCCGCGCATAAAAGAATTTGTATACACAGCCAAATGGCTTGAAAGAAGGCCGCCGCGTCTACCCCATGGCGGCCCTCTTCCAAAACATTTGCTAAGCCTTAGCTTTCGCTATACCAACCCTTCAGGGAAGCCGCTTCGGCATTATCCGGCAGATTCGGCTAAAGCGATCTTCATCCCTCTCACAACCGCGCATGTTTTCCCCTTGTTTTATACTTCGCTCTAGCCTGCTCGTAGTAGGCATAATGTTCTGCACAATGGGCATCGCTTGCAATGTAGGTGTACAGGTTTTCGTCGAATAACCTTTTTGCTGGCTTGCGCTCCGCACCAAGCCTCCCCCCTGCAACGAAGTCGGTAGAAGCCTGCAGTTTGCAGCCCATTTGGACCAAATCACGTGCAAGCTGTATATCTTGATGAATGGCCTTATACCTCTCCGGATGGGCAATGATCACATCGTAGCCTTTACCCTGCAGCTGGTAGATGGTGTTCTCATACTCGCGAAAATGATGCGGCTGGGCATTCGTGGAAAGCTCCAGCAAAAACTCACCCGTACCATCAAATGCCAGCTTATCAACCCAACCCATACCCAAATCCATGAGCTTAGAGTGATTAACCTCGAAGCCCATGCGTACTGGGAAATCGCCGGTATATTGCTTCAGCAATTTATAGGCAGCCCACATCGCATCGAAGTTAAAATATGGATCGCGGCAATGTGGCGTGCACACAATAGAAGTAATACCCGCCCGCTTCGCAGCCTCGAACATATCAAGACTTTCGCGGATATCGCGTGCACCATCGTCTACGCCAGGGAGTATGTGACAATGCATATCGCGCATCTGTCTACTGTCTCCCTACCCCTCGACCACCAAAGCCGCCCCCCTGCTTGGCTGCATCGCGGCTTGCAACGCGAGGTGTGGTTGAACGCGTGGAGAGCGACGGTCCATTAGCTTTATCGCTCGACTTCACCCGCTTTCCGCTCTCGGTATAGTAGGCGTAATAGTACTCGGATCCCGTGCCCTCAACAAACGTAGCGCAAGTACCGATCACATTTGCGTCGGCCTTCTGCAGCTGCTCATAAGCATGGCGAATCTCTTCGCGACGCACCATGCCCGGCTTAGCCACAAGCACTGTGCCATCCACTAAAGTAGAAAGGATGGCCGCATCAATGAAAGTGCCCACCGGCGGAGTATCGAACACGACGTAGTCGTAGCGCTCTTCTACTCTCTTTACCAAATTCGCATACGCACGCGAAGAGATGATATCGGCCGGATTAGGGATATTCGGTTCTACGTCAAGGAAGAACAGGTCACGTACTTTCGTGGGAACAACCGCATCCTCGATTGCCGCATTATTTGTAAGTACCGAGTAAACGCCGTACTGCGCACGAACGCCAAGCATATTGGCCAAACTGCGACGGCGCATATCAGCTTCCACCAGCAACGTTCGCTGACCAGAAGTGGCAATAGCACGAGCCAGCTCGTAAGAAGTGGTGCTCTTTCCCTCATTAGGCACCGAGCTGGTCATAACAATACTGCGGATAGGGGCATCTGGGCTCATGAAGCGAATATTGGCGAACAGCGTTTTTGCCGCGTTCTGAACCTCCTGCATATTGGAGGATGCCTTCTTTTTCTTTGCCATGGGTATCCTCCTTTTAGCGGATCTTCGGGATTCGGCCGATTACGGGAACATCGAACATCTCTTCAAGCTCCTCGGGATTACGGACGCGGGTGTTCATCATGTCCATCACAACCACGATAGCTATAGCAAGGAAGATGCCTGCCAGAAACGCCACTGCTGTATACATAACGCGGTTCGGACCGGAAGGATTGGTTGCTTCCACTGCCTTATCGATGACGTTTACGGCCTTAACGTCCATGACTTCGCGCGCAATACTGTCGGTGGTTTCCGCCAATGCATTGGCAACACGAGCGGTTTCTTGAGACGACTTACCCGTAACGGAGATGGTGATAACGCGTGTTGTGGTCTGGCTGGTTACCGAAATCTTGTAATCGTTCAAGTTGTTAAGCGAAAGGGCACTTGCCGTATCCGCTTTGACGCGATCGGATTCAATCAGCTCCACTACGTCGTTGGTGAGCATCTGGGAAGCAGAAAGCTCAGTACTGGTAAGGGAAGAGGCCTGATCCGTAGAACGCGTAAGCACATACATCGAAACACTGGAGGTATATGTGTTAGGCAGGAAAGCGCAAGCAAAAACAGCGGTAGCCAATGCGCATACTATTGGCAACACAATGCACAGCTTAAGGTGCTTTTCAAGAAGATGGATAAGTTCTAAAAGGGTCATAGGTAGAATATTTCCTTATTCTCTTGCCGCAAAAAACGTCGAGTAATTGCTATGATACCCCCCCCCCCGAGGCCTTAATCAACCCAAGAGACGAAACGCATCTGTCACTCCGACGCGTAAGTAATAATACCCGTTTCTCTGGTACTGCAAAAGCACTTTCCGCAGATAGACTCCTTTTTTTCAATTTCAAACAGTCAGAAAATACGAATACGTTCGAGCCTCTTGAATAACGCATATTTACAGCCCCGGAGAAAGGCATCACCCCTTCCCAGCAAGGGGACCCCGCTTTTCAAGGCGGGTCCATCGCAATTGCAACTATGCTTTTTACTTATACTGCACAATCCAAGGTTTTATTTGCGCAAAAAAATGATCTCCCGGCTAGGAGCAGATTCTAAACGCTGACACCGACGTTCGCGACACGTCTTAAGAGTCGCGGTGGGCCACCGACCAATATTCGAAACACCCCTCCAAGCTCCGTAGCAAATCAGCCAAATGAAAATGCCCTATATCCCGCAATCGGGAAATAGGGCATTCAGCATAGTAGATAGCGCAGGAACCAGACTCAACGTTACATGCGGATTATCAGCGATACTGCTGAAGAGTGGGCACCTCAGTAAGCTGCAAATCGCCCGAAACGCCGGCCGGCAAGACCACATCGTAGGTAACGGTAACTTCCTTGCCAGCGCCCAAGGGGAAATTCGGATAAGCGGCATTGTAGTCGGAACCCACATTAGCCGAATAGAACACCTGAAGGCCTTTGTACTCAGCCTGAGTGAGCTGCGCGCCGTTGCTTGCCTTGATGTTCTCTATCTTGCCGCCCGCTGGCGCGTAGAAGTAGACGAACGGGTCTATCTGCCCCGAGGAGTCAAGATTGCTCATGATGTAGCTTCCGCCGTTTGCGATTTCATCGGAAGTCAAGTAATTCGAAAGCGTAGTTGTTACATGGTAGGTTCGCGCTCCGTCCGAACCTACCTGAGCGGTTCCGATCTTGGTGTCTATACCGAGCCACCACCCCAGCTTCGAGGCAAGCCAGATATTCGAGAAGACACCGAGGGTAGGCTGCTGCTGCGTTGCGGCATCAAGAGAGCCCGCAGCACCGATATTTTCCATGGCAGCCTGCTCCGAGCTATCCGACATCCAAGCCATAACCTCGCGATCGTCCATTCCTTCAACAAGAACGCCAGAGAGTTTCGTAAGGGTATTTGAGTCGAAGTTATTCAAGACCTTGTCGAACGCCAAGCCGGCAGCTTCAGAAAAAAGGGAGTCGGTGATCTTGGCGCCAGAAGAGCTGCTAACCGTAGCTTGCGTGGAGAGGTATTTCCAGTACAGATCATGCTCCAGAACCTTCGTCGCGTTGGAGCCATTGAGCTCGGTGCCGTCAGACAAAGTGATGGAGGTCTTCAGCGCGGCAAGGAGCTTCTGCACGATACTCGGAGAGATCGAGATCACCCCGTCTATATGAGTATTGTGCCTTTCGTTGTACGAAACAGCCCAAATCTCGCCCACTCGGGAGAAATCTGGGTTATAGCTATTGTCCCAGCTGTAACGAGTGTAGCCATAGAAAAGGGCCTTCTCTTCGTCGGTGATAGCTATAGAAGAAGACGTATCCTCGTTGAGCATCTCGTAGACCGTGGTGAAGTCGCCGAGAGAGATATGCCCGCTGCTGATGGAGAGGGTCCCCACCGAGCCAGGGAAGCCGCCAGAAGCGCGCAACTCAGCGCTGTTCTCGGCAGCCAAAAGGTACGTACGGTCTCCATTCGCACCAAGAAGGTCCGCTGCAATGGGGGCAATGCCCGCTGCGGCCTGGAATGAATCGTTCAGGTTGCTGAGCTTCTCTTTCGCAGGACCGATCACTGTTTGCAGTTGCTCGATGTTCATATCGGGCAGGGCGTCAAGCCTTTCAGCGCAACTCTGCATGGCGGGCGCCGCATCTTCGATGGCAGTAAGCAAAGTAGAAAGCGAGGAAACATCGATAGTTCCGTCGGTGACAAGATCGTCCATAGGGGTCTGCTGGAGCGCGGCAGTTAGGGGGACCAGCACATTGGCGGAAGCCTCATCCAATACCGAAGCAATCGTGCGAACGCCCTGAATGTCGCTTCCGACCACAGGAAGCACAGAAGCAGCAGCCCACAATGGAGAGCTGAGCTCTTGATTCATCTGAGATGCCACCGACTGGAGCTGCCGCGCAGATGAGGACGCAGAGCTGAAATCCCTCGATTCGATGGAAGACTGAACGGCATTTACCTGCGAAAGTGCAGTGCTGGCCTGAGACTTGAGGTTGGTGGCGGAATTCACCAATGCTACACCGCACCCCACGCAAACAACAACAAGAACAGCCACAACCGAAGCAATGATCTTCGGGGCACGGCTGCGACGACGATGCTTGCGACGAATGATCCTTTCGCCATCGCTAGTGTACCTATCGGCAGAGAACGAGGCAGGATCGTTGCCATAGGAGAACTGATCATTGGCGTAAGGGAATCCCTGATCATTTTGGGGATATGAGCCAGAAGAGTCCATCCCATTTTCAGGGTAGCTCGGAACAGTGTAGCCCGAGACATCGGTCCCCCCCTGGGAACGGCTCGATCTGCCATGACCTGAAAAACCCACTTCATCTTGAGGGTAAGTTGGATGACTGAAGTCCGAGAAGTCCTGCTGACCAGAATCGGGATAAGGCCCTTTGGCGTGTTTTGCCACACTAACTCCTTGCAGTAATAAAGGAACTATTAGAAAGGGGTAGATTTCAACTATAGAAAGAAAACCGCGCCAATCGGTATTTCCAGGCTATATCCCAAAAAATCGCCACGAATAAAAGGCAAAAGCAAGGCAGTATCGAAGAAGATAGCCTGACCGTCGATTGCAAGAGCAAAACTCCGGCCGCCAACCCAAAGTCGTGAGACTTTCTTATGACTAGCGAATTAACCCTCCAAACAACAGCGCCTCAGCCATCGCAAAATGAAAGAGGCCCCGGGAAACCCAGAGCCTCTTCAGCATGCGGTGGAGGCGACGCCCGGATTCGAAC
>CAVDWN010000080.1:0-6148 GCA_963612535.1 Sphaerochaetaceae bacterium | reverse complement strand
AAACCGAACTAGAACAGCAGGAACACCTTCGCCAGGATGAAGCCGATGATGCCGCAGCCCGGGAACGTGAGCACCCAGGTAAGCACCATGTGGCTGGCCTTGTTCCACTTCACGCTGCTGAGGCGCTTCGACGCGCCCACGCCCATAACGGCCGTGGTGGTGGTATGCGTGGTGGAAACGGGCATGCCAGTAAAAGTGGCCAGGCCGATGCAGAAGATAGAGGCCAGGCACACGCACGTGCCCTGATGCGTTTCCATCTTCACCATGTCCATGCCCACGTTCTTGATGATCTTCTTGCCGCCGATTGCGGTGCCCAAGCCCATGGCCGTGGCGCACAGGATGATGAGCCAGAACGGAAACGCGGCGTTATCGGGATCGGCACCCATGCCCATGCACAGCATGATGCCCATAAGCGAAATGGAAAGGAACTTCTGCCCATCCTGCGCGCCATGCATCAGCGCCACGCCCGCACCCGAAATGCACTGGGCCCAGCGCCAGCCCTTGGCGGCACGGCGACGGTCGGTATTGCGAGCGGCGCGCTCCACTATCTTGGTGAACAGCCAGCCGCTGCCAAAGCCCAGGCCCGTGGAGATGAGCAGGCCGTAGACAACCTTCATCCACTCGGCGCCGTTGACGCCGTCGATGCCGCCCTGCAGCGCGATGGCCGCGCCGGTAAGGCCGGCGATAAGCGAATGGCTCTGCGAAGTGGGAATGCCCAGATACCAGGTGGCAACGCCCCAAACGATGATGGCCACCATCGCCGCCGCCAGCGCAAGCAGCGCCGCATGGTTATCGCCCCCGAAATTCACCATGCCGAAGATGGTTTTGGCCACCGCGGCGCTTACCGAGGTGATAACCACCAAGCCGATGAAGTTGCAGGCTGCCGCCATCATGATTGCGGCATTCGGGCTCATGCTGCGCGTGCCGACCACCGTTGCAATGGCATTGGGGGCATCGGTTGCGCCGTTCACTACGGTGGCGCCGAGGGTTAGAACGAGAACAACGGCAAGAACGGGGCTTCCCGCCAAAGCCGATAAGAACGCACCGAACTCAATCAATTGCCAACGCCCTCCAGGACTTGCGCCACACAGCGGGTTAACGAAAAACTAACCCGCAGACCCATTAATTTAACGTACCTGCAATGATACGGGAAATGAAAGCGGTTCGGCACTGCAACCAGCAACCGAACCGCTTAGTTAAAGGCAATTGTCGGCAAAAAGCTACGCTTCGATGGGCGATGTCGGATTTTCGCCGGTCGAACGCCCCTCGCGGAACCTCTGAACAAGGTATCCCGCAACGAAAACGGCGCAGACCGTTGGCACCACGAAGAACATATAGGGCAAGTACGCCACAACGGTAAGGACGAGCGTTCCCAGCACGCCGGCACCCATGGGGCGCATCTTCGGCAGCAGGCAGCACCCCAGCACGTAACCGGCAAACGGGATGGAGAACAGCCACACCACCGCCATGACAATGAGCATCAGAGCGCTGATGGGCGCCGTTACCAACGGGAACAGAAGCAGAAGGGCAACGAACGGGGCGGCGATGAACGCCACGATTCCGGAAAGGAACAGCCGCCCGGGCTTTTCCTTGCACATCTGCGTTGCACGGCGAAGGGAATTGCCGAACAGGAACGCGAAGAGCAGGGCCAACAGCATATGGGCTATGCACGAGAACAGGCACGGGGCAACCAGCATGGCTGCGGAATTCGCCTGATCGCCCTGCGATGCGCCTTGAAGGGCAGCATCGTATTCCACCTGGGGAACCGAAGCGCCCTCTTCGATGGTTACCTGTGCGTTGGCGGGAACGGTGAGCGTGCCGGCAACCGTCGTGCCCTTGGCAACATACACCGTGCCGGCAAGCGCCTGCACATCCCCTTCGTAGGTGCCGGCCAAGCTCGCCGAGCCCGCAACGATGGCAGCGCCCTTGTACGTGCCCGCAAGGCTCACTTCCGACGCCGCAATGTACACGCCGTTTGCCGTGGTCTGCGCATCGACGGAAACGCTGCTGCCGGCAATGGTGAGGTTGTTGCCCACCTGGGTATTGCGCACTTCCACAACCTGGCCAGCCGCCCGCAAGCTACCGGCGATCTGCGAGCTGGAGATGTTGAGCTCCTGCCCGGCAAGAAGGGCGCTGCCGCCCCTGCCCTGGCCCACCACAAAGTCGGTGGCGTTCAGGGTTTGCCCAGCCCAGTACAAGTCGCAACCCACCTGCAAACCGCGCATATCGCGCTCCGTTAGGAAGGCGTTGCCGGTGATCTGGTCCTGGTAGGTTGAGCCCTCGGCCGAGCCCTTGTCGAACGCCGAGCTTGACGCAAACGCCGCAGCAGGCGCGCAGAGCGCCAGGGCCAATGCGGCAACTATCAGCAGAAACCTTTTCTTCATGGACAACTACCCTTCGGTGGTTACGGTTACTTCTTCGATGGCGATAGAGCGCAGGTACTCCTTGTCCAGGATGCAGCCCAAGCCCGCTGGGTGGGTGGGCTGGTTCACCTGCAGCTCGCCGTTGGAAAGCTCAAGCGGCGGAATGGCCGTGTCGTGGTTGAAGTACGCACCGAAGTCGGAAACGTCGGGCTGGATTTCCATGCCGGGCAACGTGGCGAATGCCGCGTGCATGCGCTTGGACACCCCGGTATCGAACATACCGCCCATCCAGGCGTGCTTGCCGCAGCTGCGCAGCCACTCGTAGAAATCGAGCGTGGGCTGGATGCCGCCGAACTTGGCGATCTTCAGCGCGTAGCACTTCAGGTTGTCGAACTCCATGGCCTGCTGCATATCGTTGGCCGTGACCACCGATTCGTCCAGGCAGACGGGCGTTTTCAGCTCGTCCTGCAGCAGGGAAAGGCGCACGAACAGGCTTTTCTCGCCGCTAAGGGGAACATAGGCGGGGTTGTACGGCTCCTCGATGCAGGCAAGGCCCAGCGTGTCGAGCTTGCACAGCACGTTCAGGCTCGATTCATCGAACGATTGGTTCGCGTCGAGCATGATGGTGAGGTCGGGATAAGCTTCGCGCACAGCGGAAACGCACTCGAAGCAGCCTTCGGGCTGCACCTTCAGCTTCACGCGCGTGTAGCCCTTCTTCACCAGCGCGTCTACCTTGGCCAGCACTTCTTCGGGCGTGCCGATGCCGACCACAGCGCCACCCGGCACCTTCTGTTGGCCCGAGCCGCCGATGAGCTTCGCCAAAGGCTGGCCCACGATCTTTCCGTACAGGTCCCAGATGGCCGGCTCCACCGCAGCCTTCGCCATGGGGAACTTCGCCAAAGCCGGGAACGTTGCCAAGGAAGCGGAAACCTCGCTGGGATGCAGGTAGCGCTCGCCCAAAACGATGGGGGCGATGCGGTCGCGCACCACGTCGTAATCTTCGCCGAGGGTTTCGGGCAGGTACCAATCGGTGCTGAACGAAACGCATTCGCCGATGCCGGTGCGCCCAGCCCAATCCTCCACCTCCACGAAGAACGACTCGCGCTCAGCAATGGTGCCCTTGCTGGTCTTTATGGGATGGATGAACGGCTGTTTCACGCGAAACAGCGTGAGCGACTTGATGTCGATGCGCTTGTCGTAGCGCTGTTTCAGCGCACGGCGGTCCGTCTTGCCCGCAACGGTTCGCGGGAACTCCGGCAGCACCAGGATATGCTTCGGATGGTGCAGGCGCGACATGCAGCCGTCCAGGTAGCCATGAACCATATGGGCGAATTCCTGCGGGCAGGAAGCGGCCGATATGCCCGTTTCATCAGGCGAAAGCCCCAGAACCTCATGGTCGTGCGCAATGGCTTCGGCCGAATAGTCCGCCTCGATGAAGGCCACGGGGCGATACCCCCACACCTCGTCGGCGGTGCCGAACACGTAGGCGTCCTTCACGCCGGGGATGTTCAGCAGCACGTCGCACACCTCTGCCGGATATATGTTCTCGCCGCCCGAGATGATGAGGTCCTCGGTGCGGGCATACACGCGCAGCAGGCCGTTGCGGTCGATGGATGCGCGGTCGCCCGTTACGAAGAAGCCGTCGGCGCTCTGGGCCTTGCGGGCATTCAAGTACCCTTCGAAGATACCCGCGCCCTTAAGGTGCAGCTGGCCGATGCCGTCCGCATCGGGGCTTACCACACGGGCCTCGTAGCCCGGCAGCATCTGCAGGCCGCCGTCGAAGCCGCGGGTTATGAGCGCCGTGGCCACTGCGCTGGAGGTTTCGGTCATGCCGTAGCTGGAATACACCTTCGCCTTGGCGCGCAGGGCGCCGCGGATGGTCTTGCCGTTCAGTTCGGCACCGCCCAAAAGGATGCACTTGTACTGGCTGAGCACCTTGTCGTGGTCGTGTTCCACCAGGTCGGCCAAGATCTTGTCGACCACCGAGATGTGCGTGGCGCGGAAGCTCAGCACGTCGTTCAGGATGCGCTGGGGGCTGTAGTTCTCGTAGACGATGAACGAGCTGCCGTTCAGCAGCGAGCGCACCATGATCTGGAAACCGCCGATGTGGCACATGGGCAGCACGCATTGCCACACGCCGGAGCCCGGCTCCATCAGCGCTTCGTTCAGGGAAGCAGCCGATGCCGTGATGCACGCCCAAGGGAGCATGGCGGCCTTCGGCGTTCCCGACGAACCGGAGGTGAACATGACGATGCCGGCCTCGTGCGCATCCCACGCAGCCTCGCATTCGCGGGCGTACGCTTCAAGGGCGGCCACCCCGGGCAGCTGGGCTTCGGGCAAGTCGGCGAACTCGACCAGGTCGTAGCCGACAGCATCGATCATCAGGCGCTCCACGTTACGGCGCTCCAGCACATCGATGCCGGCTTCACCGGTGGCGTTTTCCAACTCCACCAAGCGAAGCCGCTGCTCATCGGCGGAAAGGCGCGGGTTCAGCAGCGCCAAGGTGAAGCCGCCGTATGCGGCCGCCAACGAGAGCAGCACTGCTTCCGCACCGTTGTACAGGTTGCAGGCAATGGTGGTGCCGCGCTTATAGCCGTGCTTGGCAAGCTCGCCGGCCAACGCTGCAGCGGCGAAACGGGTGCGACGGTAGCTGAACGCCACCGAGCGCCCCTCGCGCTGCACGCAGAAGAACGTCTGCCCCGCCTTGCGGTATGCCATATCTGCAAAACTAGTGATCATTGCAGTCACATCCTATTCTTGTTCGGCCGGCCGCCGAAAAAGCCCCTCTAGCCCCTCGACCGCGATCCCGGCAGCTATCAGGGGAACTTGGGGAACTTGTCGAAGTCGGGCTTGCGCTTTTCCTTGAAGGCGTCGCGCCCTTCCTTCGCCTCGTCGGAGGTGTAGTACAGAAGCGTGGCGTCGCCGGCAAGCTGCTGCAGGCCCGCGTAGCCGTCGGTCGCTGCGTTGAAGGAAGCCTTCAGGAAGCGCAGGGCCGTAGGAGAAAGCGCCAGCATCTCGTTCGCCCAGGAAACGCATTCGGCTTCCAGCTGGTCAAACGGAACCACCTTGTTCACCAGGCCCATGTCCAAGGCCTCGGCCGCGGTGTACTGGCGGCACAGGTACCAGATCTCGCGCGCCTTCTTCTGGCCCACGATGGCCGCCAGATACGACGCGCCGTAGCCGCCGTCGAAGCTGCCCACGCGCGGGCCGGTTTGGCCGAACTTGGCGGTTTCGGCGGCGATGGAAAGGTCGCACAGGATATGCAGCACGTGGCCGCCGCCGATGGCGTAGCCGTTCACCATGGCGATGACGGGCTTGGGCACCACGCGGATAAGGCGCTGCAGGTCCAGCACGTTAAGGCGCGGGATGTTGTCTTCGCCCACGTAACCGCCGTTGCCGCGCTTCTTCTGGTCGCCGCCGGAACAGAAGGCCTGGTCTTCCGGCCTGCCGTCGTGGTTGGCGCCCGTAAGGATGATCACGCCCACGCTGGCATCGTCACGCGCAAGCGAGAACGCGTCGAACAGCTCCACGTTGGTCTTGGGCGTGAACGCATTGCGGCATTCGGGGCGGTTGATGGTTATCTTGGCGATGCCATCCATCTTCTCGTAGATGATCTCGTCGTAGTCCTTCACCTTTTCCCAGGGGAAGTCGCTCATAGTATGTCCTTCCTTATGTTGGTTGCCGGGCAGGGCGCGCTAGAGCGCTTTCGGCTCGATGCCCGACAAGAATTCCTTCACTGCCTTAGTGTATAGCGCGGGGGCTTCCAAGTGCACGTTGTGCCCGGT
>CAVDWN010000079.1:0-6150 GCA_963612535.1 Sphaerochaetaceae bacterium | reverse complement strand
AAAGCGCCCGAAGACGCTTTCCTTTTGCTATGCGGTTTTGGGAGGCAGATGGGGAATCCGCTTCCCGGTAATGCCGTGCCGCAGTTACCGAACCCGCGAATGCGGGCTGTGGGGAGCCTGCCGGCGCGGCAACGGAAAGAACTAGTCCTTCCAGGTTTCGATCTTGCCGTAGCGCTCCTCGGTGATCTGGTCGAGGGTCTTGCCCTGGGTCTTGGGGCACCAGATAACGCCCACAACCAGGGAGATAAGCAGAACCACGCACATGATCACGGCAGCGGGGAAGAAGCCGGCCGGGTTGGCGGAGATGTCGCCCATGATGGCGCCAACGCCTACGAGCGACCAGATGCCCAGCGCACCGCGAACCAGGAAGAACATGATGCCCTGAACGCCGCCACGGTACTGGGTGGGGAACAGCTCGGTGCCCCACAGTGCGTAGAAGCACTGAGCGGAGAAACCAGCGGAAACGCCCCACAGGATAACGTAGACCCAAAGGACCCAACCCATGGAGTCGGTGTTGCCGTTCTGGATGGCGATGCCGAACACGGCGATGGCGATCCAGGAAAGCAGTGCCAGCAGCGCGGAAGCGCCGAACAGCACGCGGTGGGAAACAACGTCACCGAACTTGGAGAAGATGGCCAGCGAGCAGACAGCGACCAGTACCCACTGCACAACGCCCAGCAGGCTCTGACCGGTGGAGTCGATGTTGCCGGCAGCGGCGTAGAGGTACGGCATGAACTGGCCGTTGGTGCCTGCAGCCAGGTTCCAGGTAAGGTACACGGCCACCAGGAAGATGATGGTCTTCACGTTCACGGGGTTCTTCAGGGCGTTGGACATCATCTTGCCGAAGCCAACCTTCTCTGCGCCTTCCTCGTTCTTCTCTGCCCAGTCGGCGGATTCCTGCAGCTGGCGCTGAAGGTTCCAGGCGATAAGGGCAACGATGAACAGGATGGCGAACAGGATGCGCGTTGCCAGCAGGCCATCGAACGGGCCGTAGGTGCCGGCGGGCAGCAGCGTGGTGCCGTCAGACTCGAACCCGGGCAGGATGAAGGAAAGCGCCAGGGAAACGATGAAGATGATGGCAGGGCCGCAGCTCCAGGCGAACTGGCTGATGCCGATGTTGGAAGCGCGCTTGGTGGAAGTGGAGGTCTCGGAGATGTAGCTCCAAGAAGCCGGCACGCCTGCGCCTACCGAAAGGCCGGAGAGCACAACGCCCACCACAACCATGGGCAGGTTCACGGCAACCATGGCGATGAACACGCCCAGCGCGTACACCAGCAGGTTGTACTTGTAGATGGCGGTACGGCCGAACTTGTCGGTAAGGAAGCCGCCGATAAGCGCGCCCACGGCAGCGCCGAAGGCGTTCGCGCCGATTGCGCCCAGGATTGCGGTCCAGGTGGAACCGAAGCCGAAGGCAGCGGCCCATGCGGTAAGGGCCACGCTGGATGCAACGATGCAGCCAGAGTCAAGGAAGTTGGTAAGGGAAACCGCCATGGTTCCCTTGCGTTCTTGGGAAAGCGCCAATGCTTTTCCTTTCTAGTCGAGGTGGAATGCGCAGGGCAGGTCTACGGAAACGGGCGAGTTGTCCGCGTTCGTTTCCATGACGCTGGCCATGAAATCCCACCATTTCTTGCAAATATCGGTCTTGGCGCTCTCGGCATAGCGATCGGGATCGTCAAGCTCGATATATCCGAAGAGGATGTTGGTTTCCTCGTCGATGAAAATGGAGTAGTTATGCCCACCGTACTCGTGGATCATATCGGCCATTTCGGGCCAAAGCTCGTTGTGGCGCTTCTCGTATTCCTCGGCAAAGCCGGGGTACAGCTTCATCTTGAAGCCCGAGATAGTGCGTCCATCAGCGGTTTTGCGGATAGTCATGTTCGCTCCTTAGTCCAGGAACTCGTCGTTGACGGCAAGGCCGAAGTCCACGCCGATCTGGCGAAGGCCCTCGTCGGTAATGGTGTTCAGGAACTCGTCGGAACCGCCGTTCATCTGGCGGGCGCGACGGTACACGTCGGCGGCCTTTTCGATGGTGTGCATCAGGCCGAAGGTGGTGTCGAAGTCGGGGCCGGAAACGAACAGGCCGTGCTGGGCCCAAACGGCGGCTTCGTACTTCTTCATCAGCTCGGAAGTGGCATGCGCGATGTCGGCGCCGCCCGGAACCATCCAAGGCACAACGCCTACGCCCGAGGGGAACACCACGATGCATTCGGTCATGGCCTTCCACAGCGCGCGCGTGAAGTAGCGTGCCTCAAGCGGGCAGACGAACGTCATGGCGATCACGTTGATGGGGTGCGCGTGGTAGATAACGCGGCACTCGTCGTTGGTGGCAGCCATGCGCACGGCGTGGTTCATGAAGTGGGTGGGGAACTCGCTGGTGGGCTTGCCGCCGTCGGTAAGGCCCCAAACGATGCGCCAGGAATCGCCGGCGTCGTTGATCTCCACGATGCCGATGTTGTGCGCGGGGTCGGTAAGGACGTTGCGCATGTAGCGGCCAGAACCCGTGGTAAGGAAGTAGGCGCCGCGCAGGCTGTCGGCCTGAACGCCCATGTTCACCCACTCGCCGGGGGTCTCGTTGAAGAACGGCTTTGCCGCCTCAACCTCTTCTTCCTTCATGCGGTAGGTGAGGTTGCCGCCGTTGCGCTCGTGCCAGCCCTGCTGCCAGCCGTCGTCGCACATGCGGCAGAAGCCGCGCACGAAGCCCAGCTGCTCTACGGCAACGCCGGAAACGGCACCGCGAGCTGCGGAAACACCGGTTTTCAAAGCGCTCTGGGCACTGTTGAGGATATCCATCGAAGTCCTTTCCTTCTAAAACTGCTTTATCCGTATCGGTTCCTGGCGCAGCGGTAGCCCTGCCGCGCGTTGGCTGCTTTCCCGGCACGCGGAAGCGATGCCGCTGCGCCAGGAACCGTTGTTGGTTGTGGTTGGTTTCGCCCTTGCCCGCTCCTACTCGAAACGCTGCACGTCGAACGAGGTGGCTATGGCGTCGCGCACGGCCTGCAGGTCGCTGAAGGCGCCGTCGGCCAGCATCTGCACGGCCAGGTTGCCCAGGCTGGTGCCTTCCACCGGGCCGGCGAACACGGGAATGCCGCAGGCGCGGGTGGTGAGCTCGTTCAGGTAGCCGTCCTGGCAACCGCCGCCCACGATGTTGATGGAGGTGTAGGTGCGCCCGGTAAGCGAGGCCATTTCCGCGATGGATTCCGCATAGCAGTTGGAAAGGCTCACGTACACGCAGCGCATCAGCTCGCCCACGGTTTCGGGCACGCTCTGGCCGGTTTCGAAGCACGCCACGCGGATCTCGCTGATCATGGAATCGGGCGCCAGGAAGCGGTCGTCGTTCACGTTCACGTGCGCCTCGAAGCCCTCGCTGGCCTTCGCTGCGGCGATAAGGTCGGGGAAGCCCCACTGCTTTTCCTCGTGCTTGAAGGGTGCAAGCCCTGCCTCTTCGGCGGGCTGGTGGGTTGTTTTGCCCTCGACGTAGGAAACGCCGTTCAGCTCGCGGCGGATGGACTGGATCATCCACAGGCCCATGATGTTCTTCAGGAAGCGGAAGCGCAGCTCGAAGCCGCCTTCGTTGGTGAAGTTCTGGAAGCGCGAGGCGTCCGAGGTGATGGGGCCTTCGTTTTCCACGCCCAGCAGGCTCCAAGTGCCGCTGGAAAGGAACACCGCATCGGCGTCGCGCGCGGGAACGGCCAGGTAGGCGCTGCCCGTGTCGTGCGTTGCGGGTGCGATGATGTGCGTGGCGTAGCCGATCTGCTGTTCGATGGCGGGGTTTACCGCGCCCAGGTCGGTGCCGGGCATCACGATGTCGCAGAACATGCCGCGCGGGATGTCGAAGGCTTCCAGAATGCTTTCGTCCCAGTTCTGCGTGCGTGCGTTCAGCAGGCAGGTGGTGGAAGCGTTGGTGTACTCGTTGGCCTTGGTGCCGGTAAGCAGGAAGGCCAGGTAGTCGGGGATCATCAGGAACGTTTTGGCGGCAGCTAGCTGTTCGGGATGCTCGCGCTTCAGCGCCAGCAGCTGGTAGATGGTGTTGAACGGCTGGCGCTGGATGCCCGTGCGGCGGTACACCGCATCGTGCGACATGATGGCGTCGGCCACGGCGTACATGCCGTTGGTGCGCTCGTCGCGGTAGGCCACGGCATCGCCCAGCATCTGGTCGTTTTCATCCAGCAGGACGAAGTCCACCGCCCAGGTGTCGATGCCCACGGTTTTCGGCGCGAAGCCGGCTTCCTTGCATTTGGCCAGGCCGGCAACCGTTTCGCGGAACAGCATGTCCACGTCCCAGCAGTCGTGGCCGTCGGATCGCTTCTGGATGTTGTCGAAGCGATGGATCTCGGTAAGCTGGATGGTGCCGTCTTCGGCCACTTCGCCCACAACAACGCGGCCGGAAGATGCGCCGATGTCAACGGCGGCGTAGCAGTTGGTCTTGATTTCCATTAGCGATCAGCCTCCGTATCGGCGCCGATTTGCACAACCTGCATCACGTTGGTGGGGCGCGGGCTGGGTGCCGCGGGGTCGAAGTTGACGATGTGGGCATTGCCTGCGGCGTGCGGCGAAGTGGTGCGATCGCCCAGGGTTACCACGCAGATGTCGCCATCGTGCACGAAGCCCTTTTCCTTAACCACGCTGCAGGCCTGCTCCAAGATGAAGGAGGCATCGCCCACCACTTTGCCAAGGATGGGGGTAACGCCCCAGTTCAGCTGCAGGGAGCGGCGGTAGGCTTCCGTGGTGGTGACAGCATAGATGGGCACGTTGGGGCGGTAGTTCGAAACCAGGCGCGCGGTGCGGCCGGTCATGGTGGGCGTCACCACGCAGCAGGCGCCCACGCTTTCCGCCGTGGTTGCGGCGGCAAGGCCCACAACGGCGGAAATGCTGTCCTGCTTGTCGGCGCGGTTGGGAATAGACCCCTCCGCGTACAGGTAGGGCTCGCTTGCCTCGGCAATGCGTGCCATGGTTTGCACGGCCGGCACGGCGTACATGCCGATGGCGGTTTCGCCCGAAAGGGTAACGGCGTCGGCGCCGTCGTAGATAGCGTTGGCCACGTCGGCAACCTCGGCGCGGGTGGGGCGTGGGTTGCGGATCATGGAATCCAGCATCTGCGTGGCGCAGATGGCCGGACGGTAAGCGCGGTTGCACGCCTTGATGATCTTCTTCTGAAGGTGGGGCACCTGGTTCGAGGGAACCTCTACGCCCAGGTCGCCGCGGGCAACCATCACGGCGTCGGACGCCTCGATGATGTTGTCGATGTTCTTCACCGCATCGGCGTTCTCGATCTTCGCCACGATGCGGATGGCGCTGCCGCCGTTATCGATAAGGAACTGGCGGATGGTTTTCACGTCTTCGCCCGAGCGCACAAACGATGCGGCCACGAAGTCCACTTCCTGCTGGATGCCGAACAACAGGTCTTCCTTGTCCTGCTCGGTCATAACGGGCAGCGGAACCTCGGTGTTGGGCAGGTTGATCTGCTTGCATTCGCCCAGCATGCCGGAGTTCTGCACCGTGCATTGGATGTCGGTGCCGTCCACGCGGTCTACCGCGAGCTCGATCAGGCCGTCGTCCACCAAGATGATGGTGCCGGGCTCTACATACTTATGTAGGCCCTTACAGGTTTGGTGCACGCGGCGGGAAGTGCCCAGCACCTCTTCTTCGGTAAGGAAGAAGTTGTCGCCGGCGCGCAGGAGCACGGGCTTGCCGTCTTCGAGCTTGCCGGTGCGGATGGAAGGCCCCTTGGTGTCCAGCATGATGGCCACGGGGGCGTCCAGCTCGCGGCGGACCTTCTTCAAGCGGTCCATGCGAGCCTTGTGCTCGGCGTGGGATCCGTGCGAGAAGTTGCAACGGGCCACGTCCATGCCGGCGACGACAAGGTTCTTCAAAGCCGACTCTGAATCCACGGCGGGACCCAGGGTGCAGATGATCTTGGTTCGCTTCATCATGGGGATGATGCGCCTTTCGCTCGTGCGGTGCGAACCCACTCAAGACAAAGTTCATACCGCTAAACGACAATACGTTCAGAATTGTAATCTTTTTTTAAAGTTTGTGCTTGTCTTCTTCGATTCCCATGAATCGAATATCCCTATAAATGCGCAGGTGGGGTTGTTCGCGCATAATCAGGGGGATGAACAAGGTCGCATAGGTGAAAGGCGGCTGACATGA
>CAVDWN010000078.1:0-6163 GCA_963612535.1 Sphaerochaetaceae bacterium | reverse complement strand
TCAATATCGAATTTCTGCTGAATTGTTTCCGAAGTAACGATCCCTTTCGGCGCTTCCATGAAGCGCTTCCCGTTAGCAATCTCATTGCTCAACATGTCGTTCACCGATGCGTCCGCCGCATAATTGAACAGCTCGAAAAGCCTTGGGTCCCGTCCCGGATTCGAGGAGACCATTTCAGCAGGATGGTTGAAAACAACATGGTCAACTTCATGGCAAAAGATAAAGAGGATTTCCTTGAGGGAGAACCTCAATAAAAGCAAAGGGTTGGTCTCAAATACCGGCGGGTACTGATCGAGCCGAATGCCGGCAATGCTGCGAGACGTAAAATCGACCCGGAAAGACATTGCCATAAGGAAGTAGCCATAGTAGCTATCGCGCTCAGAGACAAGAAAGAGCGTAACCAACTGCGCAAACTCCTGAAACTCGGTTTCTACCTGTCCAAGAAACGCGCAATCGCCCGTTTGCTCGTACTGCCTGACGCAATCCCGCATGGAAGCAAACAGGTCAACTATGTCATTACTTGCAGCTGTCATTTGCTGCTGCCCTGAATGGCTTTACGGGTCTCGTCCGAAAGGTCAAGCGTGTCTAGAAGGTCACGCTCAAACACATCGAACAACAGCTCGATAAGGCTTTCCCCATCATCCGTGTTTTCCGCTGCGATTTTTTGCGCAAAAAGCAATCTGGTTGATGGATCGAGTGCCTGGATAAGGCAACTAAGCTGATGCTTTGTCCGCTGGAAGAGAGTTGGATCGAGCGACAAAAAGCCAGCGTTCTCCTTCAAGTACTCAAGAACTGAATCGCAGGTCTGCACACGTTTAACAACGGGGAGCTTCGCCAACTCCGGACCAATGGCACTAAGCTCTTCGTCGTCGGCAAAAACCTGATCGGCAGTGAACGCAACCGCCTTCTCTACAAGGCTTGCAAAGTACATTGATGCAACCGTTGGCCCAAGCTTAGCGCTCACCAACTGCTTCATGTCGCCACTTACGCAACGCTCCCCATTTTCCTTGTCGCTGAAGAATGGGCGAAGCAAGGGCTCACTCGAAATGATGGTATCGACCATATCCCAACCACGGGGGGAAGGCGCAGGCTGCTCTTCATCCTCGAGCTCAGCAGACGATTCACTCAAGCATTTAGGGTTCTCCTTGATGAACCTTAAAATATCCTGGCTTATGCCCGCTTTCTTGCCATAACGAACCCATTCGTTTGCATTGCTGGTTACCTTCAGCTTTAAGAAACGGTCGAGCTGAGCCGGATCCATCTCGTTGGTTGCATACACGCTGTTTTGCGTGCTTGGGTTCATCGCCCCCACAAAGAACACCCACCAGGGAAAATGGTACCCGTTCACTGTTTTGGTAAGCAGAATGTTCATGAGTTCCTTGTACACCGTGTTCTCGGTGCGATTAACCTCGTCAACGAAGATGATTACAGGCTGGATCTTTCCTGATAGCAGCAGACCAATCTTCTCTTCCGAGGAAATATCATTCTGGGCATACGCATTCTCGTTCCCCGAAAGGGCCGACGCGGTTCGCTCCTGCTTACCCGAAGCCTCGAACAGCAATTTCTCCTGCGCCTGGATACGCTCTACCGCGTAGTAAGGCAGAAAGCGGAAACGCGGCTTCCCCTGCTTATCTTCATACTGATAAGGCAAGCCGGTAATCTCCCCCTCTTTCAGGGTTCCACCCTCTATGGTGATGCAGACGCCCCCAAGGTCATGGGCAACGCTCTTCACGATGGCCGACTTGCCGATGCCGTGTTGGCCCGAGATAAGAGGCGTGATGGAAACGCCCGGCTTGTCAGTGGCAATGTTGGCAAGAATAGCGCGCTTGATAAGACGTGCAGCGTTGTTGATGGTGATCAAAATCTAACTCCCTTAATGCGAAGGAACGTGTCGAGTTTCTTAGAACGTGCTTCTTTTTTGCGCCACGGATTCTTGCCCTGCTTCAGCACGATAGTCGGGTTCATTTCCGAAAAATGCCGAATAAAGAACTCTTCGCTGAACAGCTGGAATCTCCCCACTTTGGCAGAGTCGAGCACAGAAAAGTATCTATCCAGGAAAGGCTCAGAGAAATCCCTCTGCTCAAGGAATACGGAAAGTTCTTCCTGCGTCATATCCCCTATATGAGCCTCAACAAAGTGCTCATCGAAGGATTGCTCGCGCTCAAGGAGCTTAATAAGGTCTGCCCGTTGACGACTACCGCGTCTAGCATCGAGCACATGGCTCCAGAGCAAATCGTCGGGTGTCATGCCAATGCTCTTTGCGGAAGGCGAAGGCGTGGAAAACGGAGACAGCTGACCCAGCGGAACCTCGCGGATCTGCGAGACAGGGCCCTCTTGCTGATCGGCATCCACGACCTTATCTACGGCAAGCGTTTTCCTGTTGCGAATTGCGGAAATAAGGTTTTTGCAGCGTGCGGCATAGAGCCTGCTGTATCCACCCGTGTCCAATTCCTCCTCCAAGCAGCACAGATCAATTTCAAGCAACTCTTCGCTTTGGTTCTTCAGGATTCCTTCGATGTCCATCGGCAGCCTAATCGTTTATGGGGCCATGAAGACCGTTAACTGTTTCTTTGACCAGCTGGACCTTCTCTACCCCGAACAGCTCAGTAACGCTCATATCGCTGAAAGGACGTTCGCTACGAAGGGTTTTGAATACAATGTCGCCATTCGCCTGTGCATAGCCAACGATCTGCCGCAGATATCCCCTCTGAAGATCCGTTAATTGGGGGTCATCCAATACGGCTCCAAGCTTTTTAGCAATCGCTTCATCAGAGATGCCAATCTGCTTGCGAAGGAAGGCCAAGGCTTCCGTATGCCCATCCCAAGCCTTCCCCGACCACGCGGCATAATCGGCCGGCGAACCAAGCTTGGCTGTGAAGGTTTCCTTCAGCTGTTCTTTCTCATCGTTGGTCAGAGGTTCAAGCGTGCGCAGCTTGGCCAGTGGGACGGCATCGCTCTGAAGATACTCTCCTACCTTTTCGGCATAGGGCTTTGAGCGCTGCAGGCCCGCCTGGCCACCACCGTCTATAAGCGTGTCAGCAAGATCGATTACGTAATAGCTCTTCGAGTCGGGAATATACTTCATCAAGTCGCGAAGCTCACTACGCACATACTCGGCGCGTTCGAACGTGAAATCATCGAACAGGTAAGCGCCATCCATCATCGATGCAATGAGCTTTTCCTTCTTCAGAACATCAGGGATCGCTTTTAGCTTTTGAAGCTCGGTCATTCTCTCAGTGAACAGAGTGGCAACAGACTTAAAGCCGTTTCTGATGGTCGCCGGATCTTTCCCTTCATCTTCGTATTTCAGGTAAGCGTTTTCGACCGTAAGAACAAGATTGTCGAAGCTTCTTACCTTCGGCGGGCACGCCTCCACCGGAATAAGAGGGACCACGGCACTGCACAGCTCTTCCACCGCATCGTCGTTGAGGTTTTCGAGCATGCCCTCTTTCCGGTAGTTGTTCACATACGCAAGGCTGCGGTTCACTTCGAGCGCATCGTTGTTCAAGCCATCAAGCGAAACAACAAAGTACTCGTAAAGCTCGTCCTGGTATTTTTGCTCAAACGGGGTTTTATCCGGCTTCCCTTGAAGCTGCTGAAGAATGCTCAGCCTCAACTGGTTCATCTTGGCTCCCTGGCTGCCGGTCGAAGCGTAGCTTCTTCCGCTGCCCTGAACAGTGGACCAGGTGCTGGAAGTGTTGAAGTACCTGAAATTGTCGTACCAATCGAAAATCAAGAAGCCTTTCTTATCAGCCCCAGGACCGAAGAGATCGGGCGACAAGCGGGTACCGCGGCCAACCATCTGCAAGAACTGGATTTTCGAGTACACGTGCCTGAAGAAAACCAGATTAACGGCATCGGGAATATCGACGCCCGTATCAAGCATATTCACGCTTACAGCAATCTGCGGAAGCCTGTCGCGCTCCCCTAGGTTGTCGATAATCGCAAGCGCATCATCAACCTGGCTGTCGATAAGCTTGCAGAAATCAAAGCCCAGCCCCGGATAAAGCTTATGGAATTCCTCGACGATAACCTCGGCCTCGGCATGGCTCGAAGCGAAAATGATGGTCTTGCCAAGCTTGTCGCCAGCATCCACCTTCACGCCATTTTCCATAAGCTCGCCAAGCATCAGGTCAATAGTTCCACGATTGATGATGTTGTTGGAAACCTTGATACGCGCATGGGAAAACGATCCCGGGGACATGGTGCCGGTAATTCCGTCATCATCAAGCTTGAAAGCGTTTTCTATCTGCTCTTTTTCTTCGTCAGAAAGATCGTCGTAGGAAATGCCGGAGCGCATTGCCTCGGTTGTCTTATCCAAAACATGAAAACCAACAAGGTAGCCGTCGTTGATCGCCTGCTCCAACTCATAAGCATAGTCCGGCTCGCCATTCGGAGAATCGAAAACTGCATAGGTGCTCTTGGTCTCATCGCAACGCGGAGTTGCGGTTAAGCCAACCATCAAGGAGTCGAAATATTCGAAGAGCAAGGGGTACTTGCCAAAGATAGACCGATGGGCCTCGTCAACAATAATGAGGTCGAATCTACCTATGCCAAACTCGCGATTGTCGCCATTAACTAGACGGATCATGGTTTGGTAGGTAGCGAAGATGATTCGCGCGTTCTTATCGCGCTCGGTATAGCTTCCCGCAAAAATCGATGTTGGAATGCTAGGCAAAAGCTTGTTGAAATTCTTATGCGCCTGCCTTACCAAACTGGTTCTGTCGGCCAAGAACAGCACATTCTTAACCCAGTTTGCTTTGGTGAGCACATCTACCAACGAGATAGAAACGCGCGTTTTACCTGTACCCGTTGCCATTACGATTACGCTTCTACGACGATTAGCGGTAAACGCGTCGCATATACCGCGTATCGCGCCCTTCTGGTAATCGCGGTTGGTAATGTTGTCGTCGATAACGGGGTTGGAAATGTCCCCGCGCGAACCAGCCCGCTGCTTAAGCAATTCAAGCTCTTCAAGCGAGTGAAAACCGAAAACACGGCGTGGGCTGTAGCCCAGAGGGTCCATGCAGAAAATGCGGTATCCAGATGCATAATACGCGGTTGGCCTATACCCATACCTGCGCTCCATTAAGTCGGCGGCATGGATGGCATGCTTCCTGCCCGCTATGGGGTTATCGACAGCGTTCGAATAATCAACAACGGCAAGCGGCTTTCCATCGCGGCCATAAAGAATGAAGTCGATACTGCTGCCATCTTCAAGGGTCATCCCGATACATGCTGTTTCGGGATACGACTGGTTGCTATTAAGCGCGACCGGCCACCCAGCTTCACGCAACGATGCCAGGACGAAAAGCTTTTTGTTTTCCTTTTCGTCGTGCTTGCGAGACGTCGAAAAACGAGTCTGCCGAAGGGTTTTACCGTACTCGGCAACAACCTCTTCGGAAGGAGTGCATGTTTCTGTGGAACAAGATTCGTGAACGGCTTTGGCAGCAACCGCAGCGGGTGCCGATGTATCGGGACGAGCAACCGAAGCAGTAGAGGGTTCGGGCGAGCTTTCCGGCGAAGAAGAGCCCGCGGCAGAAACAGGCTTTCGCTGATCATCGCTTTGGGCTTGCTTCGCTCGATATGCGGCAAGGAGCGGCGATGTAAATTCAGGATAGTCTTCGATGAGCTTTAGATTCATGAACAGCTCACCTACAACGTAGTGAAGCTGCTCCAAAGTTGCACAAGCCATTTGAGGGCTTACCTGTTCCCCATGCGCGCCAAGGTTACCGTTCTTCCGAACTACGTGCATTGCGGTGATTATGGTTTCATCGCCAACGTAATTAACGAAGCGGGAATCGTTCATGGATTCAAAGAGGCTACGGCTAGGCTCGGACGCATCGGTAATAGAGCGGAAAATGAGATTAACGACAAATTCAAGAGCAGAACGAGAAGACGCACAACTAGGCGCGGGCATTATTGGAGCCAAAGCCTCAGCGTTTCGGCACGCTTCGTAGAGCTTACGGAATTTAGGGAATGGCTTGATGAATTCAAAGTTCACGGTAAGCCTCCAAAAGAAGTCTTATGAAGAGTATTCCACTACACAAGCTGACCAAATGAGCTAATCCCCTGGATGCAGGCTTAGAACAAAGAGCTTGGGCGATACCCTTTATTCTACGGCAACCAGGTGCCCTGCTAGTTGCGCAAAAAAGTTGAAGCG
>CAVDWN010000077.1:0-6198 GCA_963612535.1 Sphaerochaetaceae bacterium | reverse complement strand
CATCATGTGGGCACCTCGAAGGCGGGCTTTCGCCCCCTGTATGCGCGCTTGGGCGAATCGGCCGCAAAGCTGGGCAACCCGCAGGTGCTGGCGGTTACCGCCACGGCAAGCACCCAGGTGGCAAGCGATATCTGCTCGTCGTTCGGCATCACCGCAAACTGCGTGGTTGAAGATACGTTCGAACGGCAAAACCTCCAGGTGGTGGACCAGCGCAACCTGAAGAAGCGCGAGCGCTACCTGGTGAACCTGGTTGCCCAGGGGCAGAAAACGCTTATCTACGTGAACTCGCGCATGGAAACCATCGCCCTTACGCGCCAGCTGCGCAAGCAGGAGCCGCACATCGCATCGCTTATCGGCTTCTACAACGCAGGGCTTTCCCGCTCCGAGCGCGAGCGGGTGGAAACGCTGTTCCGCGAAGGCGGCTTGCAGGTGCTGGTGGCCACCTCGGCCTTCGGCGAGGGCATCGACATCCCCGGGGTGCGCCATGTGGTGCTCTACCACCTGCCCTTCAGCGAGGTGGAGTTCAACCAGATGAGCGGCCGCGCCGGCCGCGACGGGGAAGAGGCGTGGATCCACTTGCTGTTCGGCGCCGAAGACGCCCGGCTGAACACCTCGATCCTGGACGACGTTGCCCCCGACCATGACGGCATGGCGCAGATCTACCGCGGCCTGCGCGTGCTGCAGCGCAAGAAGGGCGAGGGCTTCTTCGCCCTGGATGCAGATCAGGCCGCCAAGCGCTGTTCGGAGCTTCTTGGCTTGATAATCACCCCGGCGCAGGTCAAATGCGGCGTTGGCGTGTTCGAGGAGCTGGGCCTGGTGAAAACCTGCGGCAAGGTGGGCGCTCCGGGCGAAGGCCTGAGCATCAATGTCGTAGACTATAGGGGCAAAGTCGAGCTGGAGGATAGCGTGCGCTATCGCGAGGGCATCGATGAGCGCGGGTCGTTTGCGTCTTTCAGGGATTGGGTGCTTTCCAGCTCTGTCCAGCAGCTGCAAGATCGCATCAGGCGCCCGCTTCTTCCCGATACCGCACAGATTGAGGAGCAATAGCCATGACCGAGTCGAACGAATTCCATCCGGTTGGCCTGGTCATGTCGTCGGTCGACCCCACCATCAAATCGGCCACCTCTGCGCCGGTTGGGTCCGACCCTGAAGAGCGCTTCGGCGTTCTGGAAAAGCTTGCCGGCGCCTACCTGGGAAAAGAAGACCTTGCGCTAATGGAAAAGGCCTTCCGCTACGCCGAGAAGATGCATGCCGGCCAGAAGCGCAAGTCGGGCGAGGCATTCGTCATCCATCCCGTAGAGGTTGCCATCATCTTGGCCGACTTGCACATGGACGTGGAAACCCTCATCGCCGCCCTGCTGCACGACACCGTGGAAGACACGGTGGCAACGAAAGAACAGGTGGCCGAGCTGTTCGGCGAGCCCGTGGCCGATTTGGTAGACGGCGTTACCAAGATCACCAAGATCGAGGTGGAAACCCTTTCCGACGAGCAGGCGCAGACCTTCCGCAAGATGCTCATCGCCATGAGCAAGGACATCCGCGTCATCGTTATCAAGCTGGCCGACCGCCTGCACAACATGCGCACGCTTTCGGCCCTGCGCGAAGACCGCCGCATCTTCAAGGCGCGCGAGACGCTGGAAATCTACGCTCCCATCGCGCACCGTTTGGGCATCAGCTCCATCAAATGGGAACTGGAAGATTTGGCCTTCTTCTACCTTGAGCCCACCAAGTTCAAACAGGTTTCCCGCATGGTTGCCGAAACGCGCCACGAGCGCGAGGAATACCTGGCGAAGGTGATTTCCATCCTTCACGACGAGATGGACAAGATCAGCGTTGAATCCCAGATCATGGGCCGCCCGAAGCACCTGTACTCCATCTACCAGAAGATGGCGAAGAAGGGCAAGGGCTTTTCGGAGATCTACGACCTTATCGCCGTGCGCATCATCACCACCACGGTGAAGGACTGCTATTCCGCCTTGGGCGCGGTGCATAGCCTGTGGCACCCGATGCCGGGCAGGTTCAAAGACTACATCGCCATGCCCAAGTTCAACATGTACCAGAGCCTGCATACCACGGTCATAGGCCCGGCGGGCCGCCCGCTTGAGGTGCAGATCCGCACCGAGGAAATGCACCGCATGAGCGAGTACGGCATCGCGGCGCACTGGCGCTACAAGGAAAAGGGCGGCAAGGGCGCCGAAAGCGCCTTCGACAAGCAGATTGCCTGGCTGCGCGAGATGGTGGACTGGCAGGACGAGACGAAGGACTCGCGCGAGTTCCTGAAGTCGCTCAAAACCGACCTCGACCCGAAAGAGGTATACGTCTTCACGCCGAAGGGCAAGGCCATGAGCCTGCGCTTCGGTTCCACCCCGGTCGATTTCGCCTTCGCCATCCATACCGAGGTGGGCTACCGCTGCGTGGGCGCGAAGGTGAACGGCTCCATCGTGCCGCTTTCCTACAAGCTGCAGATGGGCGACCGCGTGGAGATCCTCACGCAGAAGAGCGCCACGCCTTCGCGCGACTGGCTGAACATCGTGAAAACCCCTTCGGCCCGCTCGAAGATCCGCTCCTACTTCAGCAAGATGAGCCGCTCGGACGATTTGCAGGCGGGCCGCGACGCCCTGATGCTGGAAATGCGCAAGCACGGCCTGGGCATCTCGAACGCCCGCAGCACCCGCGCCATCCGCGAGGTGGCCGAATCGATGGGCTACAAGGAAGCCGACGACATGCTGGTGAACATCGGCACCGGCAAGGAAAACGCCACCCATGTTGCCAACCGCATGCTGAAGATCCTGGTGGACACCGGCACCGAGGAAGCCCAGAAGCCCAACATCGGCATGTCGGCTTCCTCTACCGGCAAGATGCCGCCCATGATAACCAGCGTGAAGCGCCCGAAGAAGCACGAGACGCATTCCTCTAACGGCGTGGTGGTCCGCGGCATCGACGATGTGCTGGTGCGCATCTCGCGCTGCTGCAACCCGGTTCCCGGCGACAAGATCGTGGGATTCGTCACGCGCGGCCGCGGCGTTTCGGTGCATCGTGACGACTGTCCCAACGCCGCCGAGCTGAAGCAGCACCCCGAGCGCATCATCGAGGTGTTCTGGGAGAAGGACGGCCCTTCGGGCGATACCTCCTTCAACGTGGAGATCTTCGTCGAGGCGCTGGACCGCTTGAACCTGCTCATCGACGTGGCCTCGGTTCTGGCCGACCAGGGCGCCAACGTGCTTTCCGTGAACACCACCACGCATCGCGATGGCATGGTGGAGATGCGCTTCCTGTTCCAGATATCCGACACAACGGCCATCGACCGCATACTCTCGCGCATCCGCGGGGTTGAAGGCGTGTTCGACGCACGCCGCATGATGCCGGGCACAACGTCTTCCAAGCACTAACGAAAGGCGAACAGCATGAAAGTCTCAGTGAAAAGGGAAGGGCGCACGTACAAGGTAACGGGTGCCGCCGTGGACATCAGCTTTTTGGTGTTGGGCCCTATCGAGAACAACACCTACATCATCTCCGACGATGCGGCCACCTTCGTGGTGGATCCTTCGCACAGCGCCGATGCCATCATGTCGGCGCTCGGCGGCAAGAAGCTCGATGCCATCGTGGTAACGCATCACCATGCCGACCATACCAGCGCCCTGTTCGATTTGAAGCAGAAGACGGGTGCGCCTGTGTACGCTTCTGCCATCGATGCGCCCATCATCCAGAATCAGCCCGCTGGCGGATTCCCCCCTACGAAATCGTGCAAGGTTGATACCCTGCTCAATGACGGCGGGAAGCTTCGCCTGGGCAACATGGTTTGGCGCGTTATCGGCACGCCGGGCCACACGCCGGGCGGCATCTGCCTGTTCTTGGAATCGGATGCGGGCAAGTACCTGGATGGGGCCAACGTGCTTATCTCGGGCGACACGCTTTTCTGCGGGTCCATCGGCCGAACCGATTTCGAGGGAGGCAACGACAAGCAGATGCGCGCCTCGTTGCGCAGGCTCTCGCAGCTGCCGGGCGACACCTTGGTGCTGCCGGGTCACAATTCGCTTACAACCATCGCCGATGAGCAAAAGCGGGTTTTCGCATATTACTGTTAACGCTGGAAGTTACCGCCCAATCGCCGGATTGGGCGTTACCGTACGAAGCTGCCGCGCGGGTGCTGCCGGCGCGGGAACCGAAATGGAGGGGTTATGGCTGGCATTGGCAAGAAGAAGAACAAGAAGAAGAAATTCAACTACTACGACGCGTTCGATGCGCAGGTTGCCTTGGCAGTGAAGGAAGCCAAGCTGCTCAAGGATGTAGTGGACGACTTCTCTTCCGCATCCGATTTGGAGGCTGCCTTGGGGCGCGCACACGCCATCGAGCGCGAGGCCGACGGCATCTGCCATAGCGTGTTCGAGGCCCTGCTGCCCGACTTCGTTACCCCGCTCGACCGCGAGGACATCATCGCCATCGCCGAGAGCCTTGACGAGCTCATCGACATGACCGAAGAGATCATGCAGAGCTTCTACATGTTCGATATCCACTTCATGCACGACGATGCGAAGAGGTTCGTCAAGCTCATCGTGCGTTCCTGCGAGGCCCTTTCCGATGCCATGGCCGACTTCCGCAACTGCAAGAAGTCCGGCAAGTTCAAGGAGCTTATCGTCCGCGTGAACGACATCGAGGATGAGGCCGACAAGATGTTCCTGCGCATCATCCGCGAGCTCTACACCGCCGAGCGCGAGCATCCGGTGCGCGTTATGGTGTGGACGCGCCTGTTCAGCGCCATGGAGGATTGCGTAGACCAGTGCGAGACCGTTGCCAACAAGATGAACATGGTGATGGTGAAGTACGCCTAAGGAATTCGCCTATATTCGCTGCGCTTTCGCGCCCTGGGTTCGCTCCGTTGCGGGGTGCAACCCGGGGCGTTTTCGCTTTCGGTGGGCGGCGGGCTTCCCGTGGCGCTTCCGCCGGCGGCGGGTATGTTTCCACTTTGGGGCGAATTGGCGCTGTACGCGTTCGCGGCAGCGCGTTTTGCTAAGATATACGAGTTGTCTCATATCAAGGAAAGAAGACGATGTCTCTTATAGTTTCCAAGTTCGGGGGCACTTCCGTTGCATCCCCAGAACGCATAAAGAACGTGGCCAAGCGCCTTATCGCCATGAAGCAGCAGGGCAACGACGTTGTTGCCGTTGTTTCCGCCATGGGCAAAACCACCGACGAGCTGGTTGGGCTTGCCGCCGCGCTGAACGACCATCCCTCCAAGCGCGAGATGGATATGCTGCTCTCCACGGGCGAGCAGGTAAGCATGTCCCTTCTGGCCATGGCCATCCAGGCGCTTGGGTACAGCTCCGTCAGCTTCACGGGCTGGCAGGCCGGCATCGCCACCGACGATGCGTTCTCGGCCGCCAAGATCGAGGACATCAACACCGACCGCATCCGTGATGCCCTTGATTCCGGCGCCATCGTGGTGGTTGCGGGCTTCCAGGGCATTTCGCCCGACGGCGACATCACCACTCTGGGCCGCGGCGGCTCCGACACCACGGCAGTGGCCCTTGCCTGCGGCATCGGTGCCGATGTGTGCGAGATCTATTCCGACGTAGAGGGCATCTACACGGCCGACCCGCGTGTTGCCCCCCGCGCCAAGAAGCTCGACCGCATCTCGTACGACGACATGCTGGAGCTTTCCAGCGGCGGCGCCGGCGTGCTCCAGTCGCGCGCAGTAGAGTTCGCCCGCAAGTACAAGGTTGTAATCCATTCCCGCTCCGCATTCTCCGATGCAGAGGGCACGCTTATCGAGGAGGTTGTTCCCTCAATGGAACAGGCAGTCATTTCCGGTATCGCACACGACACGTCCGAGATGAAGATCACGCTGCGTGGCCTTCCCGATGAGGTTGGCATGGCCGCTCAGCTGTTCAGCATCCTTGCCGGCAACAGCGTTTCGGTTGACATGATCATCCAGAACACCACCAGCGACGGCAAGGCGAACATCTCGTTCACGTTCCCGGGCAGCCAGAAGGAGCAGGCCCTTGAGGCGGTAGATTCCCTGGTACGCAAGTACGGCGCCACGGTTCTTACCGACGACAACATCGCCAAGGTTTCCCTGGTGGGCACGGGCATGAAGTCCACTCCTGGCGTTGCTGCAAAGGCGTTTGCCACCCTGGCAGAGAACCACATCAACATCCTGATGATCTCTACCAGCCCCATCCGCCTTTCTGTTGTGGTGGA
>CAVDWN010000076.1:0-6218 GCA_963612535.1 Sphaerochaetaceae bacterium | reverse complement strand
AAGGGGATTTTCCGGTAGCCCAGCGCGCCCAGCCTTGGCTCCGTTAGGATGGCAAAGGCCTCCGGCGTGCGCTCGAGCGTGGAGACAACGCCTTCGAGCTCGTCAAGGAAGCGGCGTGCCGCGCCAGGATTCTTCAGGCTTCCCATCAGGTATTCCGCTATTTCCGCCTGGTCTGCTAGGGTGCGGCTTGTGAAATGGACGCTATAGGCCATAGCGGGCTCGGGTTTCGGCGATTGCGCTGCGTGCTTCCATGGTGCGGTTCTCGGCGATGTCCCGTTCCGATTGGTCCACGATCTGGTACAGCTTGGCCCGTGCTGCCTCGAGCTTCAGGGCCTCATAAGCCTGCGTGGTCATGGCGACGAAGGAATCGTAGCCGTTTTTGGTGACGATGACGGGGCTGGGGGATTCTTCGACGATCCGCGAGAACTCGGCAGTGTTCTTCAATTCCTTTATCGGCACGCAAGTCGGCATGGCTCAACGCTCCTTGGTCGTTTTTTGCTCGATACCATGATTATGGCCCACTCGTTCCGTGTTGTAAAACATGCGTCACAGGTTTTCGCTTGGTACTGCGAGGGCGGCATCGGCTGCCGCCGCTTCTGCAGTGACTCGCCGCAGCCAGCGCGATTGATCCTGCGATCTTCCGGCTCGAAAAAGAGCGCAGTGCCCATGTGTGCTGTGCTCTTTTTGCATTCTGGCCCCTTGCCGTTGTGCGGTCATGGAGGGGCCTCTTCTGGGCTTCTTCGCTTCCAATGGCCAAGCCTTTAGTGAGGTCTTGTTGGATCTCCGGGTGGGTTGAATCGATTGGCTGTAACTTTACTATTCCTTTATGACCTGCGGAAACGTTGTTCGCTGAAGTAATCTTCAACGGGAAGGTTACAAAACTTGACAATGATGCACTTAGATTTTATTATTTCAACTGTCGAAAGGGTCCGCGGATGCGGGCCTTACTGGTATCGGCGAAGGCGATAGGCAACCAAGCCTGGGAAACCGGGCGGGCAACCAAGCGCCGGCTGATACCTCGACGCCAATATAGGTAAGAACAGATTGGCCGCCTGCAAACTCGGCAAAGCGCAAGCGGTCGCAACTGAAAGGAATAAAGATGGCAAAGATCATTGGCATCGACTTGGGCACCACCAACTCGGCAATGGCAGTAATGGAAGGCTCCGAGCCGGAAATCTTGGTTAACGCCGAGGGCGACCGCACCACGCCTTCCGTCGTGGGCTTCGGCAAAGACGGCGAGCGCACCGTTGGCAAGGCCGCAAAGAACAAGGCCGTCACCAACCCCGAGAACACCGTGGCTTCCGTGAAGCGTTTCATCGGCCGCTCCTACGCAGAAACCTCTGAAGAGCAGAAGACCGTCGCCTACAACGTGAAGAACGGCAACGGCGGCCGCGCTGTTGTGGATATCGACGGCAAGGACTACATGCCCGAGGAAGTTTCCGCAATGGTTCTGCAGAAGATCAAGTCCGATGCGGAAAAGCGCGTGGGCGAGCCCATCACCCAGGCCGTCATCACCGTACCGGCCTACTTCAACGACGCTCAGCGCCAGGCCACCAAGGACGCTGGCAAGATCGCCGGCCTTGAGGTTCTGCGCATCATCAACGAGCCCACGGCAGCAGCCCTTGCCTACGGCCTGGACAAGACCAACAAGGACGAAAAGGTCCTGGTATTCGACCTGGGCGGCGGCACGTTCGACGTTTCCGTGCTCGAGCTGGGCGACGGCGTGTTCGAGGTTTGCTCCACCGCCGGCGACAACCACCTGGGCGGCGACGACTGGGATCAGCGCGTCATCGACTGGATGGCCGACAAGTTCAAGGCCGACAACGGCATCGACCTGCGCACCGACAAGATGGCGCTGCAGCGCCTGAAGGAAGCAGCTGAAAAGGCGAAGATGGAGCTTTCCTCCACCAGCCAGACCAGCATCAACCTGCCCTTCATCTCTGCTGGCGCCGCAGGCCCGCTGCACCTGGACTACACGCTTACCCGCGCCGAGTTCGAGCGCATCACCAAGGACCTGCTGGACCGCTGCAAGAAGCCTGTTGAGCAGGCACTGCGCGACGCCGGCCTTTCCACCGGCGATGTGAACGAGGTAATCCTGGTTGGCGGCTCCACCCGTATGCCCGCTGTTCAGGAGCTGGTGAAGCAGATGACCGGCAAGCAGCCCAACATGTCGGTGAACCCCGACGAGGTTGTGGCCATGGGCGCAGCTGTTCAGGGCGGCGTTCTTGCCGGCGACGTTGAGGGCATCCTGCTTCTGGACGTTACCCCGCTTTCCCTGGGCGTTGAGACCATGGGCGGCGTGATGACCAAGATGATCGACCGCAACACCACCATCCCCACCCGCAAGACCGAGATCTACTCCACGGCAGCCGACAACCAGACTTCCGTAGAGATCCACGTTCTGCAGGGCGAGCGCCAGATGGCTCAGGACAACAAGACCCTGGGCAAGTTCCAGCTCACCGGCATCCCGGCCGCACGCCGCGGTGTTCCGCAGATCGAGGTCACCTTCGACATCGACGCCAACGGCATCGTGAACGTTTCCGCTAAGGATCTGGGCACCGGCAAGCAGCAGCAGATCACCATCTCCGGCTCCACCGCCCTTACCGACGACGAAGTGGATCGCATGGTGAAGGACGCCGAGGCCCACGCCGAGGAAGACAAGGTGCGCAAGGAAGAGGTTGAGGTCCGCAACAACTGCGACTCCCTGATCAACGCAACCGAGACCACCCTGGCCGAGGTCGGCGACAAGGTGAGCAGCGAAGTGAAGCAGCAGGCTGAAAGCGCCATCGCCCAGGGCAAGAGCGCCCTTGAGGGCACCGACGTGGAGGCCATCAAGGCCGCCATCGAGGCAATGCAGCAGGCTGGCTACAAGCTGGCAGAGGTTGTGTACGCCAACAACGACGCAGCCCAGGCTGGCGCCGGCGCCGCAGCTGGCCAGGCCGCACCCGCCGATGACGACACCATCGAGGCCGACTTCGAGGTTGTCGACGACGACGAGAAGAAGGACAAGTAATCATGGCCGCGCCAGAGAACGACGAGGCACGCAAGGAGGCGGAAGAGGCCAAGGAAGCCAAGGCCGAAACCGCACCCGAGGAAGTAGAGGCCGAAGTGCTGGAAGAGGAAGCTGCCGAAGAGGCCGCTTCCGAGGAAGATCCGCTGGAAGCCGCGCTTTCCCAGGCCGATGCCTGGCGGGACAAGTACCTTAGGCTCCATGCCGAATGGGACACGTACCGCCGCCGCATGAACGAGCAGCGCGAAGAGGAGAAGCTCCGCGCTACCGAGAAGCTGGTGGAGGGCCTGCTGCCGGTGATCGACGACTTCGAGCGCAGCATCTCCTACGCCGAGGGCAATGGCGAAGAGGGCCTGCTCGGCGGCGTGAAGGCCGTGCACACCAAGCTCGGCGAGGTGCTGAAGAAGGAAGGCGTCGAGATCATCGACCCGAAGGGCGAAGCCTTCGACGCCATCGAGTGCCAGGCGGTTGCCACGGTAGACGATGCAAGCGTTCCCGATGAAACGGTTGCCGAGGTTTACCAGAAGGGCTACCGCATGGGCAACAAGGTTATCCGCGCGGCGATGGTCACCGTAACGGTCGGCGGCCCCAAGCGCGAAAAGGCCGAGGAAGAATAGAGAAGAGGCAAGGGCGGGCGAGTGAATTGTCCGCCCTTGCTGTACCGGGCGCTTGAGCCGCCCGGCTAGGAAGACAAGGGCGGGCAGGAAGCGCGGCCGCAGGCTCTAAGGCCCGGCGGCGCGAAGCAGCGGCGGTTCCATTCCGCGCAGTGTGCCCGTCCCTTACAAAACGACAACATGGAAGAAGGTGGAGCGAATGGCGGCAACTCCCGACTACTACAAAACGCTGGGCGTTCCACGCGACGCCGATGCCGACACCATCAAGAAGGCGTTCCGCAAGCTTGCGCGAACCCATCACCCCGATGCGGGCGGCGACGAGGCCAAGTTCAAGGAGATCAACGAAGCGTACGAGGTGCTCTCCGACGAGAAGAAGCGCCAGATGTACGACCAGTTCGGCACGGCCAACGCCAACCAGATCCCCTACGGCGGCGGCAACCCCTTCGCGGGGGGCGGCAACCCGTTTGCCGGCGCCGGGTTCGGCGGGGCATCGGGCTTCGGCAGCTGGGCAGACATCCTGGAGAGCCTGCGCAACGGCACGGGCGTCCATGGCTCCGAGTGGGACTTCGGCGGCAGCCAGCCCCAGCCGCGCAAGGGCGCCGATAAAGAGGTTTCCATGACGGTGAGCTTCGAAGACGCCTTCAACGGCTGCGAGAAGCGCATCCGCATCGGCCGCGGCGGCGGTGCCGAAAAGGAGATGCTCAACATCAAGATCCCCGCAGGCGCGGTGGACGGCGGCCGCGTTCGCCTGAAGGGCAAGGGCGGCCAGGGCCAAAACGGCGGCCCGGCCGGTGACTTGCTGGTGAACATCAAGATCGGCGCCCATCCGCTGTACCGGCGCGACAAGGCCGACGTGCTGATGGACCTGCCGGTAACGTTTCCCGAAGCGGCTCTGGGGGCCGCCATCGTGGTTCCGGCCCCCGACGGCACGAAGGTGCGCCTGAAGGTTCCCGCCGGCTGCGCCGATGGCAAGACGCTTACCGTGCGCGGCAAGGGCGCGCCCAAGTTGGGCCGCGATGCCACGGGCAACGGCGACTTGCGGGTAACCGTGAAGGTGGTTGTTCCCACCAGCTTGAACGATGAGCAGAAGAAGGCGCTTCAGGATTTCCAGGAAGCGACTGCTGAAGAGGTGAGGTCATGGCAATAGAAGACAAGGACCGGCCGCTGTACATGATCAGCGTGGCGGCAGAGCTTGCCGGCGTGCACCCCCAAACCCTGCGCATCTACGAGCAGAAGGGCCTGGTGTCGCCCCAGCGCACGCGCGGCAACACGCGCATGTACTCCCAGGCCGACATCGAGCGCCTGCAGCTTATCAACGAGCTCACCGACGAGGGCATCAACCTTGCCGGCGTCATCCGCATCCTGGATTTGAAGGGGCGCCTGGACGAACGCGACGACGAGATAGACACGCTGCACCGCCGCGTGCGCAAGCTCGCCGACCGCGTGCACGAGCTGGAAACCCGCGAAAGCGTGAACTCGCTGGTAAACGAAACGCACGCGATAGTTCTGAAGCGGCTGGTGTAGCACCGGCTGCAACCAAGGAGGAAACAACGGTTGGCGCATCGGGCGAACGAGGGGTTCGCCTGCTGCCTGGGCCAAGCCCCGGGGCAGAGCGCCAGCCCGTTTCTTTCGCCGAGAAGCGAAAGAAAGGAGAAGCATATGTGGATAGAGAAACTGGCGGTAACGGCCCAAGAGGCCTTCAAGAACGCCATGGACATCGCATCCAAGCATGAGGCGGGCACCACCGAGCCGCTTCACCTGCTTGACGCGGTGCTTTCGGCCGACGAGAACAACCTCAAGGCCATCATCACGCGCATCGGCGCCGACCCGGCCATGCTGAAGACGCGCACGGAAGAAGAGGTGTCCCGCCAGCCCAAGGTGAGCGGCCAGACCTTCATGGGCATGGTTGCCCCCTCGCGCGAGTTCGACGCGCTGATGAACAACGCCGAGAAGATCGCCGACAAGCTGGGCGACAACTACATCACCACCGAGCATCTGCTCATCGCCCTGGCCGAAGACAAGGGCGCCGCGGGCCGCATCCTGAACGATGCCGGCGTTAACCGCAAGAACATCGAGGATGCCTACGAGGAGCTTCGCGGCGACACGCGCGTCACCGATGCCCAGTCGAAGGCGGAATTCGAGGTGCTGGAGCAGTACGGCAACAACCTTACCAAGGCCGCCCGCGAGGGCAAGCTCGACCCGGTTATCGGCCGCTCCGAGGAGATCCGCCGCACGGTGCAGGTGCTTTCCCGCCGCACCAAGAACAACCCGGTGCTCATCGGCGAGCCCGGCGTTGGCAAGACGGCCATCGTGGAGGGCCTGGCCCAGCGCATCGTGGCAGGCGACGTGCCTTCCAGCCTGAAAGACCGCGAGCTTATCGCGCTCGACCTTCCGGCCATGCTCGCCGGCGCCAAGTACCGCGGTGAGTTCGAGGATCGCCTGAAGGCGGTGCTGCGCGAGGTGAAGCAGTCCGACGGGCAGATCATCCTGTTCATCGATGAGCTGCACACCATCGTGGGCGCAGGCTCCACCGGCGACAGCTCCATGGACGCCGGCAACATGCTGAAGCCCGCGCTTGCCCGCGGCGAGCTGCA
>CAVDWN010000075.1:0-6286 GCA_963612535.1 Sphaerochaetaceae bacterium | reverse complement strand
ATCAGCGACTGCTCAAACGAAAGGTCTACCAGCTTTTCGAACAACGATGCGGGTAAAGCATGGTAAATTGCCAGGTCACGAAGCCAAGTAGGGACATACGTATCAAGCCCGCTGAAATGATGGCGGGATTGTTGCCAGAAGGAGTACAGCTTATCGAACGATTCTTGGGGGCTGCTAGCGCCGATTCCGTTCAGCAATTCATAGACGTACACATAGGCAAACGAAAGCGAGGCTGGTTCGATGGAGCCGTTCCGAACCTTTGTGCGCCAGGTGAAGTAACCACGAAGCTGCTGGTCGTTCATCATGGCATAGGTGGGGAAATACCGCTTGAAGGCTCCCTTGAAAGGGAAATCGTCTTCCCAATTCTCCATGAAGCGAGCCTGCCTCAAGAAAATCCGCGTGCCGCTAGAGCGCCGGTACTCCCCATTCTGGAGCTCCGGCTTGGCCAGCGCCTTCATTTGCCGGTACTTGCTGGGCAGGAAATTCCGCATCTGGGAGCCGGTGAACAAGATGGGTTCGTCTTCATATACCTGATCGGAGAAAGCGTGGCTGTTCGCAAGGCGCGGGCTTGAAAGGATGCTGCCTATCAACTCCTTTGCATCTGCCACGACTATCCCCTTTCATAACGATAGGCTTGATTCTACCACTGTTTACAAACATATGTTCGTATAGATGCAAAGGGCACACTATTGCGAAACATTACTGAACCTTCAAGCTGTCATCTAGCAGCGAAACAAGGCTTTCCAGGTTATCGGGGCCAACCGAAGTCCCCGCAGATTCGAAACTTCCGCATTCGCCGTTAACGCAAACGCGCCATTCGAACGAGGCTTCCGCGGGCTTGAATGATAGATACTCATCGTTCCAGAAAACGATTCCCAGCTCGCATATCTTGCTCCAAAGCAAACGAGCTTCGGCTTGCCCTAACATGCAGCTCGCCGAGCCATCCTCGCCATCGACATGGAGCCACGAGCGGATCTCGGCGCCCTCGATAACAGACCCCGATTCTGGCGCAGAATGTTGGAAGTCGACGATGAAATCCCGGGAGCCATCGCTTTCAACACCGCCTGAAAGCGAGGCATAGAGCGAACGCGGCGAAGCAGCTGCTTTGCGCCTGAACGCTACCCGGGCGCGCTCGCGGGCAAACTTGCTGCGGGCGATGAAGATCGAGCCAGATGAATCACGGTAAAAGCCCGCTGCAAGCGGAGAGCCGAACGAATCGAGCAGGTCGCCGTCCCAATTGAAGGAAGCACCCGCGGGAAGCGACAGCTCAACCACCCGAACGCCATCAGCCCGCAGACGTTCGATGCCCTCATTCGCTTCCCTTAATCGGCCCGCGTAGTGAGCGCTGCCTTCCTCAACGCAGCGTTGGTAGCGCTGGGCGCTCTGCAGATAGAAGGCAAGGGCTGCCTCGCGGCTGATGGATGTTCCCCTTCCCTGCTCGTAGCCAGCAGCCAGGCGAAGCGCCAGGCCAGCGATCCAATCGTTTTCGTCTACCGACTGAGCCAAGTCGTAGCCCATGTCGTACAGCTTGAATGCCAGATCGTCTTGCTTCGGAACAACCGCACCGCTTCCCAGGAAATCGCCGTATTTCATGGCGCCTTCGGGGTTGCCCATCTTCATGCCCTGATAAAAGTAATCGGCCGCTTTCTGCTGGTCGATAGTGCCGAGCCTTCCGTAGCCGTACACGTATCCCAGGTTCACGGCCGCCTGGTCGTTCCCGAAGAAAAGGCTTTGCTCGTAGCAGATACGGGCATTGTCGAACTCGCGCACTGAATGGCTGGATAGAGCCCGCAAGTAAAAGCCGGCGCCCAGCCGAAGGGAAAGGGCCCCTTGCGAAAGCCGGTCCTTCGCTTCTTCGTATTCAGGTGCCAAACAGAGGATGGCATCGGTATGGGGAGCGCCTTCGGCGTGTTCTTCCAACGTAAGGCACCTCCCCACAACAGTTGTTAATCGGCCTGCCCGTTATTCATCAGGCAGGCCATAAGGTAAAACGCAACGGAATTTACTTGGCGTAACCGTAGGTTTTCCGCAATGCTATCACGAATGAAGCGGTGATGATGAACGACATGACCTCGGCAACCAAGATGGCCGACCAAATACCCATTTCCCCAAAGAACGTCGGCAAAATGAGGATTGCACCAACCTCGAACACCAGCGTGCGCAGGAAGGAAATCACCGCCGACACCACGCCATTGTTAAGCGCGGTGAAGAACGCCGAACCGAAAAGGCTGAACCCGCAAAGCAAGAACACCCAGGAATATATGCTCAGCGCATGGGTGGTGAGCTCGGTAACTCCTTCGTCGTATCCAACGAACAGCATGGCGATAGGGCGCGCAATCAGGAAGGCCAGCACCGTAAGCACCACACCCAAAACGGCAATGATGCTGAAGCACTTCTTGAAAAGGTTGCTGAGCTCTTCGGTATTCTCGGCGCCGAACTGATAGCTGATCAGGGGCGCGCTGCCAATGCCGAAGCCCATGAAGAGCGAAGCGAAGATCCACATCAGGTACTGGATAACGCCATAGGCTGCAACGCCATCGGCCCCCAGGTAGCTCATGAGCTGGATGTTGTACAGCATCGAGACCAGAGACATGGAGATATTGGCAACCAGCTCGGAAGAGCCATTGGCGCAGGCCTTGCCCAAGGCGCGCAGATCGAAGATCGGCTTGCAGAGCCGAATGGTGTCAGCGCGTTTGCCAACGAAGAAGATAACCGGCGTTAAGCCGCCAACAACCTCGCTCACCGCCGTAGCGATTGCCGCGCCTGCAAGGCCCCAGCCGAATACCAAAATGAACACCGCATCAAGAACGATATTGGTAACACCGGCAAGTACGATTACCGCCAGGCCAACTTTGGGCTTGCCAGCTGCAGCAAGGTAGCTTTGGAACGATTCCTGCAGCATATAGAAAGGCAGGGAAAGCGCGCAGATGCTGCCGTACAGCACAGCCGAATCCAAAAGCGAGTCAGTGGCGCCCATGAAGGCTCCAACCGGACGCACCCCCAACAGCACAACGGCGCAGCAAACCAAGCCAACGGCAAACGTGACGCTAACCAACATCGAGAACAGCCCGTTTGCGCGGCGTTGGTTTCCCTCGCCCATCGTTTTGGCAACAAGGGCAGTGCCGCCGGTGCCGAACATGAACCCTAGCGCACCCATCAGCAGGATGAGCGGATAGATCAGGTTAAGCGCGGCAAATTCTTCCTTGCCCACGAAGTTCGAAACGAACAGGCCGTCGACAACGCCGTAGATCGAGGTAAACACCGTCATCATGGCGGTAGGCGCGGTATAGCGAATAAGCTTTCCGTAGGTGAAGTGATCTGAGATCTTGATTTTCATTATTCGTCATCCTTTGAGAAATGATTTTCTGGGGCGCTGACCCTTGAAAGGTTCTGCTCAAAGCCCCGTAAGTATTCTTGGCTGATGCTCACCAGTCGACGGCCGTCTTCCAAGCCTACCGCAGACAGCGCATCTATATCGGCTTTAACCACTGGCGCAACGCGTTCTTCTACCACTTTACGCCCTTTCGCAGTAAGGAATAAGCCCAGGCCCCGAACACCGTTTACGCGTTCGAGAGATATAAGGCCGTTGTTCTGCAACTTGCGAACGGAACTGCTTATGGTCTGCTTTCCCAGGCAAGAATACGCGCAAACCTGCGATTGGGTGCAGCCCTCCCCCAAGTCGTAAATGGCCATGAGGATCTGGAAGGCGCTGTCCGACATTCCCATCTTCATGGCGATTGTGCGGTACAGCAGGTCGAATCCGCAACAGATGCGATTGAACTCCTGGTAAAGAGATCTGATCTCTTCTTCGGCTTTGTCTTCGCCAGACACTCGGCTCACCTCCAATAGTATGATTTCGGACTCTACTATAAGTACGAAGTCGTACTTTTGCAAGGGGGAAATCTTACCGGCAATTTACCGACCCGTGGCAGTTGACAGACGTTACAATCCAAAAGTCGAAAGGATTTCAAATGAATATCTGCGTTTTCTGCTCTTCCTCCAGCGACCTTGATGAGTGCTATGTGCGGGCAGCACAAGCACTTGGCAAGGGGTTGGCCGAGCGCGGCCATACGTTGGTTTTCGGAGGTTACGATACGGGCCTAATGGGAGATGTGGCGAAAGCGGCAGTACGCGCAGGCGGAAAGGTTGTTGGCATAACCACTGCCGGTCTCTCGCGCAAGAATCGCGCCATCGTTGCGGGAATCAGCGTAATAGAGGCCGCCGACCTTGCCGAACGGAAAAACGAGATGATGCGCATTTCCGATTCATTCGTAACGCTACCGGGAGGGCTGGGCACGTTCGACGAGTTCTTCAGCGTGATCTCTCGCGTTAAAGCAGGCGAAATGGACGGCAAAAGCGCGTTGCTGAATGTGGACGGGTACTTCAATCCGCTTGTCCAGATGCTCGACGAAGCTTGCGCCAAGGGGCTCAACAAGGGCAACTGGCGAGACATCGGCAACGTTTTCGATGAGGTTGACAGCCTGCTGCATTGGCTTGAGGCATAGCCTAACTGGCTCTACGGCTTTCAGCAGCATATTCGTCCAAACAACGGCACATCGAAAAACAGCCTCCCGTCCCACAATCAGGAACAGGAGGCTGCTTGCAAAACCCTATAAATGAGCGGCGCATGCGGCCCGTGAGCCTACGCCTTTTTGTGATAGGCAACCCAGTAAGCCATGCCGACGAACAGCGCACCACCCACGATGTTGCCCGGAACGGTGGCGCTCCAGTTCCACAGGGCACCGCCCCAATTCACTACGGAAGCGTCGCCCAGGCCGGTAGCGGCAAGCAGGATGCCGAAGGGCAGGAAGAACATGTTGGCAACGCAGTGCTCGAAACCGCAGGCGACGAACGCAGCGATGGGAAGCATGATCCCGAGCATCTTGTCGACTACGCTCTTTGCGCCGTAGGAAATCCAAACCGCCAGGCAAACCAGGAAGTTGCACATGACGCCCTTAGCGAAAAGCGTGAGCCAATCGGGGGTCATTTTCCCAGCGGCAACGCTGACGATAGTGCTGCCAACCGCACCGCTGTTCATGCCCTGGAAGTTCGCAAGGTAAACGAAGCACACCATGATAAGCGCGCCAACGAAGTTGCCGCAGAACACCACGACCCAGTTCTTCAAGACCGCACCCCAGGTAATGCGCTTGCTGGCAGCGGTCATCACGATCATGGTGTTGCCGGTGAACAGCTCCGACCCGCAAACTACCACCAGCAGAAGGCCCAACGAGAACAGGCAGCCGCCCAGCACGCGCTGTACGGCGAAGGGCAGCCCGGTGTCGCCAACCACCAGCAGGAAGAACATCGCGCCCATGGAAATGAAAGCGCCGGCCATGATGGCCAGCATGAACGATTGGCGAAAGCTCATGCCCGTCTTCGTTACACCCAAATCTTCGGCTTTCTGCTCGATCTGGGCAGGAGTAAGCTGATCGGGCTTTGGCAAGATCGCCTTCAATTCATCCAATTGCATGGATTGCACCTCTTCTTAATTCGGTTAAATGACTCGAATACGTAAACTTTAGAGCGAAGGCATATATCGAAACGTGTTCAGCAGGCTCCTGAAGTGCGAACAGCCCGATTTACCTGCGAACGGAAAATCGGGCTGTTTTCTTCTAAGGAAAGATTGATTCCGCGAGCAACCTCGAGGATCCGCGGATTAAGCCGTCATGTTCTGCGTTCGTGGCGAGTGCGCAGAACACAAACGAAGCTGCCCATCGGCGTGAAAAACGAGGCTCGAGCCCCCGCGAACCACCTTGCGTGCGCAGAGTAATCGGAATTATTCAGCACTTTGCTAGGGACGGAACCGCTTCATAAGACCTTGGGTTCCAAGGTCGCCGTAGCCCTTGCTCAACAGATCCTCGTATTCGCCGAGCACCGTTTCGAGCATTTCCAGGTCCAAGCCAACGGCAAGCCCTTCTTCCTTGGCAAGGCGAAGATCCTTAACCAGGTGCTTAAGGAAGAAGCCGGGATTGTAGTCATCGGCAATGATCTTCGGACCGAAGGCGTCGAGCTGTTTACTGCCAGCCGCACCGGTGGAAAGCGCCTTCATCACCAGGGGGAGGTCTAAGCCCTGTTTTTCGGCGTAAGCGAATGCCTCAACCACGCCGGAAAGCGATCCGGCGATCATTATCTGGTTGGCGAGCTTGCAGTGCTGGCCGGCGCCCGCTGGCCCGAAATGGTTGATGTTGGTGCCCATAGCCTTGAACAGCGGAAGGCATGTGTTGAAGTCTTCCTCTTCCCCGCCAACAAGGATGGAAAGCGTTGCATCGCGCGCTCCGGTATCCCC
>CAVDWN010000074.1:0-6298 GCA_963612535.1 Sphaerochaetaceae bacterium | reverse complement strand
CAGCGAGGCCCAGCCCGGTGCCCCAGATTCGTGGGATTCCGCGAGCGTAGCGTACTTCGCTACGTGAGCTCACGGAATCGCGCGAAGATGGGGTGCCCGGCTGGGCCGCAGCGTCATCGCGTCTCAGGCGAATAAATCGCCGATTTATTCGCCGTCCGTAACCCCTTGTTCGCGGCGGTTCTTAGCCCAAACCTTGGTGGAAAGGCCGTACAGGTCGATGAAGCCCTTGGCGGCCTTGTGGTTGAAGGTGTCGGCGGCGTCGTAGGTGGCCAGACCGTAGTCGTACAGGCTGAAGTCGGACTTGCGGCCGGTTACGGTGCAGTTGCCCTTGTAGAACTTCAGGCGCACGGTGCCGGTAACGCACTGCTGGGTGGTGGCCATGAAGGCATCAACCGCGTGCTTCAGAGGGCTGAACCACTGGCCGTTGTACACCATGGTTGCCCAGTCATGCTCCAGGTGCAGCTTGTAGCGCAGAACCTCGCGCTCCAGGCACATGTCCTCAAGGCCGCGATGGGCAACGATGAGGGCCAGGGCGCCCGGTGCCTCGTAGCACTCGCGGCTCTTCACGCCGATCATGCGGTTCTCGATCATGTCGATGCGGCCGAAGCCGTTGTCGCCGGCGACCTGGTTCATCTTGGCGATGATGTCCAGGTAGCTCATCTGCTGGCCGTCGATGGCAACAGGCAGGCCGCCCTTGAACTCGATCTCGACCTCGGTGGCCTGGTCGGGAGCCTTCTCGGGGTCGGTGGTCATGGTGTAGATGTCCAGCGGCGGGCGGTTCATCGGGTCTTCCAGGACGCCGCACTCGATGGCGCGGCCCCACAGGTTGTCGTCGATGGAGTACGGCTTGCTCTTGGTGGTGGGAACGGTTACGCCGTGAGCCTCGGCCCAGTCCATTTCCTCCTGGCGGGTATGCATATCCCACTCGCGAACAGGGGCGATGATCTCCAGCGTGGGGTCGAGCGCCTGGATGGAGGTCTCGAAGCGAACCTGGTCGTTGCCCTTGCCGGTGCAGCCATGGGCCACGTACTTGGCGCCGAACTTATGGGCGGTGTCTACCAGGTACTTGGAGATCAGCGGGCGGGAAAGGGCGGATACCAGCGGGTACTTGTTCTCGAAGTGGGCGTTGGCGAACAGGGCCTTGGACAGGTAGTCGGCGGCGAAATCCTCGCGCATGTCGGCGATGATGCAGTCCATGGCGCCCGTAGCCAGTGCGCGCTCCTTTACCTGCTCCAGGCCTTCGTGCTCCTGGCCAACCTCGCCCACAACGGCGATAACGTCGAGGTTCTTCTCGTCCTGAAGCCACTTGATGCAGACGCTGGTGTCCAGGCCGCCCGAGTAGGCTAGTACGCATTTATCCTTTGCCATCTTCTTACCTTTCTTTTGGCATTGTTCCTTTGTTGAGCGCCCGCTTAGGGGCGAAAAGCGCGGGGAGGAAGCACCTCCCCGATAGTTGTTATTCCTCGGCTGCCCCAGCGGCATCGGCTGCGGCAAGCTCTTCAGCGCGAACCGTTTCCTCGGAGCCTTCGGCTGCTTCGGGCTCGACGGCGGCGCGGCCGGCCTCAAGCAGCTCGGGCAGCGCCTTGATAAGCGCATCGATCTCCGTTTCGGTGATGATGAGCGGCGGCAGGAAGCGCAGGGTGCCCTTGCTGGTGGCGTTCAGCAGGAAGCCCGCCTTCAGGCCAGCGGCCACCACCTTGTTGGCATCGATGCCCTCTGCCACGTCGGCGCCGATCATCAGGCCAAGGCCGCGCACCTCGGTGATGCCGTCGAGGTTCTGCAGCTTCTCGGCGAAGTAATCGCCCATTTCCGCCACGCGGTCGTCGTAGTGGCCGCGGGTGAGCGTTGCCAGGGTGGCATGCGCTGCAGCCATAGCCAGGTTGCTGCCACCGAACGTGGAGCCATGGTCGCCGGGCTCGAAGGCTTCTGCCACCTCGATGCGGGCCGCGCAGGCACCCATCGGGAAGCCAGAGGCAATGCCCTTGGCCATGGTGATGATGTCGGGCGTGATGCCCATGTTCTGGAAGGCGAACGGGTACTCGCCGCAGCGGAAGATGCCGCTCTGCACTTCGTCGACGATAAGCAGCAGGCCGTTCTTGCGGCAGAACTGCGCCACCTCGTAGAGGGTGTCGGCATCCCACGGGTACACGCCGGCTTCGCCCTGGACGGGCTCGATCATAACGGCGCACACATCGGCGAGGTTGTTGTAAACCGCCTGATGAAGAGCATTCAGGTCGTTCATGGGAACGTGCATGAAGCCGCCGGGCAGGGGCTGGAAGGCTTCCTGCTTGGCAGGCTGGGCCGTGGCGGCAAGCGTTGCCAGGGTACGGCCGTGGAAGCTGCGGTCCATGGTGATGATGGTCTGGCCGCCGTTGCCCATCTTCTTGGAGTACAGGCGTGCCAGCTTGATGGCGCACTCGTTGGCTTCAGCGCCGGAATTGGCGAAGAACACCGGCCACGGGGCGCGGAAGAACTTCGGCACGCACACGTTCAGCATGTCGGAGATGAGCTTGGCAACCTCGCCGCGGTTCTCGATGTAGTAGTAGTTGCTTACATGGATAAGGCGGGCGGCCTGCTCCTGGATGGCGCTGACCACTGCAGGATGGCAATGGCCCAGGCTGTCTACGCCGATACCGGAAAGGAAGTCGAGGTAGGTGTTGCCCTCGTCGTCTTTGACTTCCATTCCCTGGCCCTCAACCAACATAACCGGCTTGCGGGCAAAGGTGTGCATGACGAAATGCTCGTCAAGCTTCTTTGCTTCTTCAAAACCCATGGTGTTCCTTTCGTATATAAGACAGGCTCCGCGGCAATACCCCGCGAAAACCTATCCGTTGATTCTAACTATTTTGCGGTGAGCATGCACCCGGCGGGCGCGTTTCTACAGGTTCTCGCTCAAACGGGAGGCCAGGATGCCCAGCGGGCGCATCTCGTCCTTGGAGAACTCGGCGTCGTCGTCGTAGATCAGGGTGCCGGCGCCGCTCGAGGTGAGCAGCTCCACCAAGATGGAATGCGGCTTGGTGCCGTTGACGATGTGGGCGCGCGGAACGCCGCCCTCGATAGCCTCGATGCACGACTGCAGCTTCGGGATCATGCCGCTGGAAACCTTGCCTTCGGCCAGCATCTGCTTGGTTTCGCTTACCGTCATCTGCGAGATGAGCGAGCCCTTGTCCGAGAAGTCCTCATAGTAGCCGTCCACGTCGGTGAGGAAGATGATCTTGTGCGCGCCGATGGCGGAAGCCACCGCGCAGGCCGCCACGTCGGCGTTGATGTTGAAGGACCCGTCGTCGGTGCCCTTGCCCACCGAGGCGATGATGGGCACGTAGTCGGCGGCGATGAGCGCGTTGATGTACGAGGGGTTAACCTCCACCACCTTGCCCACGCGGCCCAAGTCGGGGCTGGCCTGCTCGGCGATGATGGTGCCGGCATCGGTGCCGTTCACGCCCACGGCCAGGTTGCCGTGCTCGTTCATGGCAAGCACCAGCTCTTCGTTCACCTTGCCCACCAGCGTCATCTTCACCACGTCCATGGCTTCGTCGGTGGTAACGCGCTGGCCGTTCTTGAACTCAACGTCGATGCCGAACTTTTCCATGTTCTCGGTGATGGCAGCGCCGCCGCCGTGCACAATGACGGGGTTCACGCCCATGATCTTCAGCATGACGATGTCGCTCATCACGGCGTTGCGCAGCTTCGGGTCTACCATGGCGGCGCCGCCGTACTTGATAAGGATGGTTTTGCCGGTGGCGTTCTTGATCCAGGGGAACGCCTCGATCAGCACCTCCGCGGTGTGGGTAGAGGTGATTTTGCGGTCTCTTGCGTATTTCATGAGCGGTAATCTCCATTGATCGAAACGTATTCGTGTGAAAAGTCGCAGGTCCACATCGTGGTTGCGCAGGTGCCGGCACCCAAGTTGGCGTCGATGACGATCTCGGGCTGCTCGAAGCGGCGAAGCGCCTCTTCCTCGTCGAAGGGCACGGGCAGGCCGGCTCGCAGAACCGGCATCCCCATGATGTCGATGTCCACGTTTTCCTGTTGGAACTTGGCGCCGGAGCGGCCCAGGGCGCCGGCGATGCGGCCCCAGTTGGCGTCGTGGCCGGTGATGGCGGTTTTCACCAGGGGCGAGTTCGCCACCGTGCGCGCAGCGGCGTCGGCATCGGCGTCGGTGGCGGCACCGCTCACGTTCACGGTTACCAAGCGCGTGGCGCCTTCGCCGTCTTCGGCCATGGCGCGGGCCAGCGTGCGGGTTACCTGGTTCAGCGCTGCGCAGAACTCCTGGTAGGCAACCGAGCCTTCGGCCATCAGCGGAGCGCCGGCCGGTGCGGCCTTGCCGGAAGCGAACAGCACGCAGGTGTCGTTGGTGGAAGTGTCGCCATCCACCGTTACCTTGTTGAAGCTCTGGTTCGCAGCAGCGGAAAGCGCCTTATGCAGAAGCGGTGCGGGAACCGGCGCATCGGCGGTGAGCACCGAGATCATGGTTGCCATGTTCGGCATGATCATGCCCGAGCCCTTGGCCATGCCGCCGACGGTGAACGTGCAGCCCGCGTAATCGGGGTCGGCGGAAACGTAGGTTACCGCGGCCTCCTTCGGGTGCGTGTCGGTGGTCATGATGGCCTGGGCGGCACTGGCGCCGGTGGTTTCGCCGAGCTTCGCATGCAACGCGGGCACGCCCGTGGTGAACGGCGTAGTGTCCAGGTTCTGCCCGATAACGCCGGTGGAGGCCACCAGCACGTCTTCGGGCACGCAGCCAACCACATCGGCAACGATGCCGGCGGTGCGGCGTGCGGCTTCCAGGCCCACCGAGCCGGTTGCAGCGTTGGCGATGCCGGAATTGATTACCATGGCGCGCGCAAAGCCGTAGCCCACGCCGTCCAAGTGCTCGCGGCAAACGGTAACGGGCGCTGCGCAGAAAACGTTCTGCGTGAACACGCCGGCAACAGGGCAAAGCTCGTCGGCCTCGACCAAAGCCATGTCAAGACGATTGGGGTCGGCGCGGAAACCGGCATGCATGCCGCCGGCGCGGAAACCCAAGGCGGACGTGACGCCGCCGTTTTCAACGGTGGTCAGGTTCGCTGTATTCATATTTGATCTACTCCTAAGAGGGATTGGCAACAGGGGAAAGCGCCTGGTCTTCGGGAAGACCGCAGACGATGTTCGCGCACTGAACCGCCTGGCCCGCCGCGCCCTTCACGATGTTGTCGATGGCGCAGGTGGCGATAACCGAACCGGTAGTGGCGTTGTAGGCGACGCCCACATGAGCGCGGTTCGTACCAACCACCGAAGAGGTTTTGGGCTGTTGGCCCAAGGGCAGCACGGTAACGAACGGCGAATTCGCGTAGGCGTCGCAGTATCGTCGATGGATCGACTCGGCCGTGGCCGTGCGTCGCGCCTCGGCGGAAAGCTGCATGGTTACCGTGGAAAGCAGGCCGCGCGTTGCCGGGGCCAAATGGGGCGTGAACACCAAACGGCCCGGGATGCCCAGGATCTGCTCGATTTCGGGGGTGTGCCTATGGCTGGTAACGCCGTAGGCCTCGAAGTTCTCGTTCGCAGAAACGTAGTGGGTGCGTGCCGTTGCGCTGCGGCCAGCGCCGGAAACACCGGAAATGGCGTCGGCAACCACTACGCCCTCGGAAAGCTCGATGGCAGGGGCCGCCGCAAGCGAGGTGGCCGTTGGGTAGCAGCCTGCGCAAGCCACCAGCACGGATTCGCCTTCTGCATGGCGCGCAGCAGCCTTGTTCATCTCTTCGCGGTTCAGCTCAGGCTGGCCGAAAGCGGCCTTCGCCAGAAGCTCGGGGCTGGTGTGCTGAACCTTGTACCACTTCTCGTAGGTTTCCTGACTGCGCAGACGGTAGTCGGCAGAGAGATCTACCACGGTGACGCCCGATTCAAGCAGGCCAGGAGCCGATTTCATGGCAACCGTATGGGGCGTTGCCAAGAACACCACGTCGCATTCGAACAGCGCCGGGTTGTCGTGGCGGGAAAACACCAAGTCGGTGATGCCCGCGAATGCCGGGTACACCTGCGAAAGGGCAACGCCTTCATCGGAATTGGAGGTAATGACGGAGAGCTCGAATGAGGGATGTCGCAGCAAGATGCGTACCAGTTCTGCCCCTGCATACCCGGCTGCGCCTACGATACCCGCCTTCAACATCTGCTGAGCCTTCTTCCGTCTAATCGCCCAACGCGGGTGCCCGCGCGGGTTCTTTTAATGAGTGTTCCTGTTCTACAGGTTTTCTTAGGGTACTCCATTTCGCCTGATTGTTTAACCCGTATCCACGCATTCAACAAGTGCGATGGGCCGAAC
>CAVDWN010000073.1:0-6307 GCA_963612535.1 Sphaerochaetaceae bacterium | reverse complement strand
TTCTGTCCTTCGGAACGCGGATTTTCACATAGGCGAATTGTACACCCCGCCACCCCACAGCACCGTTCGCGCACCCGCGCCAGGCAAGCCCAGGCCCTCGCAGCCTATCCGCGCCAGATGGCACCCACGCAGCTCGCCGGAGCCGCACACCCATCCGCGCCAGGAGGCTTTTGCTCAACGCGTTCCGTCCGCGCCGCGGGCTGGGACATCATCCCTTCGGGGATTCCCGCTACCCTGCTCGCTTCGCTCGTGCGGTCGCTGCTTCATGCATTGGAATAAGGTTCGCTTCGCGAACCGTTCAGGAAAGGAGTTCAGAGAACCCCTCAGGGCGATGCCCCAACCCACGTCGCTGCCCAACCTTTGTAGATACAGCGCCAAGCGGGACGGGGACTGCGCGGCGAAGCGCTCACTTTGAAACCAGAGCTCCGGTATGGTAAACAATTGTCGGTGGCTGTTTCAGCTACCTCCAAGTGCCGGGGGAAGTCCCCCGGCGTTTTTTATATTGCACCCAGGGGCGCTGAGCTCTCCCGAACAATAAAGAGGTCAAAACAGCCCGACCATTATCGATGGTCCATCCGTGGGATCGGAGTTCCAACCAATTCCGTTAAAGTAGCCCCAACCAATTCCGTTAAAGCAAACTGAACTAAACGAAACAACGGCCATAACGAACAAGACAATTGAAGCTGCAGGCCAAAGCCCAATAGCAAGCCATCTTGCGGAGGGGCGACGATGCAACGTTCCGGTTAAACGCTCAACGCCCGCCGCGAAGAATATCAACAGGGGAATCCAGGCTGAAATGATATAGCGTCCCTGGGGCTGCCAATCGGTTGCCCAGGAGCGATAAGCCGAAAGAAGCAGCGGCGCAATCGCAGCGAGCACCAGTGCCACGATCAAAAGCCGGCGCACATAGCTGGACGGGAATTTGCCGGCTGAAAGCAGCGAAGCCTTGCTGCTCGGAACGATGGAGCCGATCCAGCCGACAGCGAGCACGGCAAAAACAACCCTATACACCGCAGAGGGAAGCCAGCAGTCCATGTATCCCAGCCCGCTTATCGATGACTTTAACGTTGATTTAAGCCACGACAAATCCCACAGCGGAGACATGAACGGCAACCCTGCGAGCTTAGGGGTGGGGCGATCGCTGGGCTTGAACCCAGAAGCCGCATACGTCTCGGCGCATTCCGAATAAGACCTCATTCCCAGAAAATCCCCTGAGTAGATCACGGCGTTCCAGGCGAAGAACCACCCTCCGACAAGGAGCGCCGTCAGCAACACGAGAAGAGCGCGATTGAAAACGAAGGTCGCTTTAGCCCCTGTCTGCCAAAACGTCCCAAAGAACACAATGATGGAGATCGGAATCAGCCCGTACGCGAAATAATAGGAAAGGGAGAGAAGCCCGAGGGAGCATCCCAGCATTATGCAGTCTGCATACCTCCAGGAACTCTTGATACCCTTGACCCACGACAGAATGACGGCGGCTACGCAAAAGGCCGAAAAAATATCATTATTGAGATACGAGCTAAGAAAAACGAACTGCGGGAGGATGCCCAGCCCAATGCCCATCGATAAAACGATCGACGGGCGAAACCCCAGCTCTTTCCCGATCTTCATCACACAGAGCACCGTCAGGGCACCGAACAAGCAAGACGGGATGCGAGCGGCAACCACCTGCGCAGTTGCATCACCGCCTGCAAGCATCGCAATCTTTATCAACAGGGCAGATAGCAACGAGCTCCCATATGGGGTGAACGCATACGATATCCCCCACAGGTTGCTCCTAATCGATTCGGCGAAACCGTTCGGAAGGCAACCGTTTTGGGCGATATAAAACGGAACGGCAAGTCGTATCACTTCATCTGGGGATTGTTGAATGGGCAACGTGCAAGCGCCAGCAAGGTAAACCAACAAGCAGATGAGCGGAATCACCCATAGGCATCCTGTCTTGGTTCCTAACTCAAAATCGGGGAGGTGATGATTCATGTTTCTCCTTGATCGGCAATCTTAAATCCTGAGCCTAGCGCTATTCCAGAATTCACTTTAGAACAAATTAGCGTTTGCGCCCACAGAGCGCCTTCTTACCTATCAGCTACGACAAGAAGTTCCGTCGATCCGGAAAACGCCGACGAACCCATCACGGCCGAAGCGCATCCAGCCTCGAAGCCTGGGCGCGTTCGGATAGCAGAACCACGGCAGAAACCGGACTAGGCGGACCATCAATCAGACACCTGCAGACAGCAATACGCTCCCTGGCTGCGGAGGGCCAGAGTCATGCCGTCAGTACAGGAGCCGCTGTTTGCAAGGGCCAGCAGGGAACTGGCTGATCATCGACCAAAACCAGTGCGCCATCAGGCTATTTCACCAGATCGTGCTAGAATAACCCTTTCATCACTAAAAGAGCCATATCTCCATCCCCGAGGCATGGCTCTTGACGAGGTCCCCCGCAAGACCCGACTCATCGTCGCCCCCGATTCGCAAGCTTGAAATGGCCACATTGCCGCGATACAGAAATCAACACCTCGAAAGAGAGCAAACATGAACGCAGCTTACAGCACGAATGACGATCTCAAAGGGGTTCGTATTTTAGTCGCAGGCGGTGCGACCTTTGCGCTCCTGTGCGCCGTAGGCATCGTTCTCCTAGGTATTGGGCAAAAAGAGGCTGCATATGCCGCTGCCAGAGCTTCACTTTTCCTTTTTGCCCCGCTTTGCTACACGGCCTACAAATGCCTCCCGGCATGCACCTTACGAGCGTTTTGCATCGCCTTCGTCTATTCGTTGTGCCTATGCGGCATAACGGTCATCACGGCGGGCTACGCGCTTAACGATACTTTTGCGGCAAAGCGGACCATCATCGCCGCTATCCTGCTCGCCGCACCGCTCATCTCCATCTATATTGCCCGGTTCTTCCTTCTCTTCGAGCCGCATCCCACCTACGGGAATTGCGCTGAGAATGCACCCACGCGAAGCCGGAGTGCCCTTCGCTGCCGTGCCCATCAGGCGTGGCAGCGTCTCTCGAGCTGGGGGGGGTTGCGTCCCATCAGGGCCTTTCTTGCTTCATGGCTCGTTATGTTCGCCTTGTGGCTGCCTTACCTCCTTGCCCTTTGGCCGTCCGTATGGGAATTCGATACGCATACCCAAACACAATGGATCCTAGATGGCACCTTTTCCATCAGTGCATGGCATCCCCCGCTGCACACGTTATGGCTGAGCCTGCCTGTAGCTGCGTCCAAGGCGCTGTTCGATAGCTATGTACCCGGTGCCGCTTTCTACAGCGTCACTCAGATGCTCGTCTTGTCTGCCCTTTTCACTAAGACGGTCTTTATCATCAAAAGATGGCGGGTGCCGCAGGCGCTTCCGCCAATCGTCTGGCTGGTCTTCGCGCTATTCCCTGTTTTTCCCTTCTGGTCTTGCGCGGCCACCAAAGACGTTGTCTTCAGCGGATTGTTTGCGCTCTCATGCGCCTGCTTAGCTGATCTCGCTGTCAATAAGAACCATCCGCACAGCGCAAAGCATTTTGTCTTGCTGTGGGTTTTGCTCATGCTCACTGCGCTGTTCCGCAACAATGCCGCATATGCGTTTGCCCTGTTCGCTATTCTTGTTCTTCTTTTCGGAGGGAAATTGCCGAACGGGCGCGTGAGACCAGCCGCCTTCATAGGCAGTGTCGTTATAGCATGGGCCATCATCACCGGCCCCGTATATGCCGCCCTCGGAATAGCGCCCATTCAGTCAAAAGAGATGATGAGCGTACCTGCCCAGCAGCTTGCAACAGCAGCTGGGCAGGAGAAGGACGTAACCGAAGATGAACTTACATTTATAAGGACTTACGTGCCCGATTACGCAACGTTACAAGGGTACCTCTCGGATCCCGTCAAGGACAGTTTCGACTTTAGCGAACTGAAGGCCGATCCAGTGAAGTTCATAAAAGGATATGCGAAAATCGGGCTAGCGCATCCCACGGCCTATGTGAACGCCTTCTTCAGAACCGAACTCGCATTTCTGTCCCCCATGAGCAATGTGACGGCATACGCCGGGAACAGAACAGAATCGACCACCCCCGCGATCCTCATAAATGAACCACCTCTAGCGCCCGAGCTGAAGAATGCACTCATTTGGTTTCTGCGAGGCGAAGCCGTCTCGTGCACCCCATTAATTTGCTCCTGTTGGCAGGGTGGCTTTTGGCTGTGGATCGCACTCCTCTTACTTGCTTTGTGCTGTTTCCTGCGCGAACGGAGAATCGCTTTCGTCATCGTATTCATTCTGTGCTACTGGGCTACTGTCTGTGTTGGACCCGTGGCCATATTCCGCTACGAACTTCCGCTCGTATGCTGCGCGCCGCTCCTTGTTTCGCTCTTCCTCTGCATAAAGGCATCCCAAACCAGAAAACAACTGAAGGAAGGGCACACCACTACAGCAGAAACGCGCAGAAACCAGGAGCTCGGTTCCTGCGCGGCAAAGCCGACTAAAGCCGCGTCCGCATCGCGATTTTAGCAGCGAAGCGCAAAATAATGGGGCCAATAAAGGGCAACTGCAGCCCCACCATCCCTTCCAGATCAACTCAGCGAAATCTCTCGGAAGGCAGCCAAAACGATGCGATGGAGCCCGTCTCTGCAGGCAGAGCGTTCAAGGCCCAACAACACGCAATACGAAGATGCATCTAACTCTTGGTTACGGTCAACCCGAACGCCCCTCGACCAAGCAAGGCCCATCCAACCCCCGCCCATCCTGCAACGCCAAGCATGACGAAGTAAGGCAGATAGAGGTACAAGTACCTTGCCCTGCATTCGAATACCGCAAGGAACAACGCCAGGGCGACTAGGGAAAGATAAGCCACCAGCTCCCCTTTTCGGACGTTTCTTCGCGCGAAACCAAGCCCCGCGCCGAGCAAGAGCATCAACCAAGCGACTTGGCTTGCGCATTGAAACGCTTTCGCTTTAGCGTCGGCCTCATCGGAGCTGAAGCACCCTATCCCATAGAAAGACCTGATACAACCATTGGTTCCATGCTCCACAAGCCAGAAAGACCCCTCATCAGCCCATGCGAAGGTTCCGTCAGCGAAGTTGCACAGCGTTTTTTTCGCCGTGAGCTTAGCAATCCCGGCTGGCCCCAAATCACGCAACCGGTCTTCCCAGACCTGCACGTTCGCGCTCTGACGCTCAGCCTTGCTCGAGTAGCTTTGCGAAAGCGCAATGTCGGACTCGTAATACACTCCGTCGGTCTCAGTGTTGGCCCCCATCATCAGGAAATGCGTCATCGAAAACGCGATCTCGTCACTTAGGGAGGGAGAAAGGTGCCGCATCGCCCCCGAAACACCATAAGCAAGCGCGATGCCGAGGCAGAGCGAAAGAACGGAAACGGCAAACGAACGCAGACCCCGTCCGCTCTCTTTGCCCCTCCTTCGCGTGAAGGCAAAATACAGTTCCACCACTAGAATGGCCACCAAGGCAAAGATAGCCGTCGGCTTAATGAAGTAGCCGATAACGGAGAAAAAGGAGATGGGAAGCCATTTTGCTTTCGCGTTTCCGAGCACGCAATAGCAAAACAGCACGGCCGATGGGCAAAGGATCCCGTATGCGTCGGAATAAGGAACCATGATCCAAGGAGACAGGCCCACGAAAAAGAAGGAGACGACAAGGGTCGCGTAACCCACCGCATAGCCAAAGACCGCTTTCGCCGAGAAGGCGGAAAACCATACCGCCAGCGACACGCACAAGCATCCGCCCAAGACAAGGGACAGGTAGCTGGACTGGATTCCCAGGATCAGGCCAATTTTGGCAACCACCCGGAAGACGCAGTAAAGAAACACCTGGTTGGGATAAACAGAGAGGTACGTAGCAAGAGATTCGGGATGGGAAACCTGTGTCATAAAGCTTACATCCCAGTCTGTCTCAAACCAGGCCCCACGAACCACATAGCATTGGGCAGCCAGCAGCAGGACCGCCCCCAACGTTACGGCAATCGAGAAAGATCGGCTCTTCCCCAAGGCCCTCTTCGCCCCGTCCAGTTTTCCCCTTAGCGCGAAAGCCGCAAGGGCGAGCACGGCAAGTATTCCCAGTCCAATCGCAAGAAACAGCCACTGGCGGTTAGCGGTGAACTGATGCTTGCAGGCATAGCTGACCGATGCGGAGAGCGCCACCACCAGGACGAAAACGGCAAGGATCAAGCAGGCCGCGGCGTTCCTGGCCACCAACGGGGCCTTTGGGCTTCGGGTGGTGCCTTGGGCTCGCTGGCTCTTCGCGCTAATCACCCCATGTCCTTTCGGCGACTATGTAGCGGGGCCTGCGCTTGGACTCCAGGTACAGCTTGCCTATGT
>CAVDWN010000072.1:0-6389 GCA_963612535.1 Sphaerochaetaceae bacterium | reverse complement strand
TCCTTCAACGTGCGCGGGGTGGACCCGCAAGACGTTGCCTTCTTCCTGGATGAGCGCAACATCTGTTTGCGCGTGGGGTCGCATTGTGCCCAGCCCTTGCTTCGGCGCCTTGGCGTCGAGGCGTGCTGCCGCGCAAGCCTGAGCTTCTACAACACCTTCGAAGAGATAGACCAGCTGTGCCAGGCCCTCTCTACCATGCAAAGGCACGCCAGCCGCCGGATCATGGGGATGTTCCCCTAGCGGTAAGCGTTGTATTACCGCCGATAACCGGTATTCAGAATTAATAAACAGCCGCGAACCCTGTAAAACAAGCCGCCTACGGTTAGAAAAATGGAGAAAAAGTGGAGCCGCGTAAATCCTGCTACACGTTCACGACCGTTTGCGGGGCGAAACAAGCCATTCGGCTTCAGCGGCACGGGATGGAAATCGGTTTCGGGGCATTTTTGCATTGCTGAAGCAACTCATAGGTGGGAAGCGGATCCCGCCGTGGCGAAAGGAAGGTTGCCATGAACAACATCGCTCAAGAGTCTTACCAGCTGTTTGTCAACGGGAAGTGGGTGGACGCCTCCGACGGCGCAACGCTCGACGTTTTCTGCCCGGCAAACGGCCAGAAGATCTCCGTCATCGCCGACGCCACCGAGGCGGACGTGGATGCCGCGGCCGATGCCGCCCTTGCCGCGTTCGAGACCTGGGGCAAAACCACCAAGGCCGAACGCGCTGCCGTGCTGAACAAGGTTGCCGACATCATCGAGGAAAACGCCGAGTTCCTGGCCCAGCTCGAAACGCTCGACAACGGCAAGCCCATCCGCGAAACCCGCGCCATCGACGTTGCCTATTCGGTAGACCACTTCCGCTATTTCGCCGGCTGCCTGCTGGCGGAAACGGGCGAGGCCGACATGGTGGCCGAGAACATGATGTCTCTCGTGCTGCACGAGCCTATCGGCGTTGTTGGCCAGATCGTGCCGTGGAACTTCCCGTTCCTTATGGCTGCCTGGAAGCTTGCCCCGGTGCTTGCCGCAGGCGACTGCACGGTTCTGAAGCCCTCTTCCACCACCTCCCTTACCGCCCTTGAGTTGGCCCGCCTAACGCAGGACGTTATCCCGGCCGGCGTGTTCAACGTCATCACCGGCCGCGGCTCGAAGTCGGGCCAGTTCATTTTGGACAACCCGAAGTTCGCCAAGCTCGCCTTCACCGGTTCCACCGAAGTGGGCCGCAACGTTGCCCGCGCCGCAGCCGAGCGCCTTATCCCCGCAACGTTGGAGCTGGGCGGCAAGTCGGCCAACATCATCTTCCCCGATGCGCAGCGCGATATGGCCATCGACGGCATCCAGCTGGGCATCCTGTTCAACCAGGGACAGGTTTGCTGCGCCGGCTCCCGCATCTTCGTGCATGAGGACATCTACGACGAGTTCGTTGCCCAGGCGGTAGAGGCCTTCAACAACGTGAAGGTTGGCCTGCCTTGGGAAGAGGATACCCAGATGGGCACCCAGATCGACCAGCGCCAGGCCGAGAAGATCCTGGGCTACATCGAGATTGCCAAGCAGGAAGGCGGCACGGTTCTGTGCGGCGGCGAGCGCGCAACCGAAGGCGAGCTGGCCAACGGCGCGTTCCTGAAGCCCACCCTTATCGCCATGCCGAACAATTCCTGCCGCGTTTGTCAGGAAGAGATCTTCGGACCGGTTGCCGTGGTGATCAAGTTCTCCGATGAGCAAGAGGTTATCGACATGGCCAACGACTCCGTCTATGGCCTTGGCGGCGCCGTGTGGACCCGCGACATCAACCGCGCTTTCCGCGTTGCCCAGGGAATCCGTACCGGCCGCATGTGGGTGAACACCTACAACCAGATTCCCTCCGGCGCGCCGTTCGGCGGGTACAAGCAGTCGGGCATCGGCCGTGAGACGCATAAGCAGATGCTGGAGCACTACAGCCAGACGAAGAACATCATGATCAACCTGGCGGAGGTTCCCAGCGGTTTCTATCCGGCAAACTAGCCTATAAGCTGCACACATATATAGGTAAGGCCAGGTATGGCCAAGCCATTCAGTTGCGCTGATTGTGCGGTGCGAGGGGCGGGGTTCCGTCCCTCGCTTTATTATGTGCAGCTAAGGAAACACCGAATGGAGCCTTGGCTTTTGCTGGCGTTCCTTCTGCATTATTCACTCCATCCGCATCCAGGCGGGCACGAATCGGAGGGCTGGAACATGGGCATTCGCAAGGCCGGCGCACAGGCAGCTAGCGCGCTTTCAACCTGGGGGCTTCGCCATCTGGCGCACCGCCCGGCAGCCAACCTTCCCGGCAAGATCGCCCTCAAGGTAGACCCGCAGATCATCGCCGAGCAGATGCACAAGGTTACCGAAGGCTCCATCGTGGTGGTGGGCACCAACGGCAAGACCACCATCACCAACATGATCGCCGACGCGCTGGAGCGCCAGGGCAAGAGCATCGCCTGCAACCGCACGGGCGCCAACCTGGCCTACGGCGTGGCCAGCACGCTGCTGCAAACCAAGGGCACGGTTGAATGGGGCGTGTTCGAGAGCGACGAGCTGTGGCTTGCCCATACGCTGCCGCAGGTGCAGGCCAGCTACGTGCTGCTGCTGAACCTGTTCCGCGACCAGCTGGACCGCTGCGGCGAGATCGACCGCGTGCAGGATGCCATCGCCCAGGCGCTTACCGAAAGCCCCAACACGGTGCTGCTGTACAACGCCGACGACCCGCTGTGCACCATCATTGCGCAGAAGGTTCCCAACAAGACCATCGCCTTCGGCGTGGGCGAGGATATGCATCAGGCGCAGAACGTGGTGGCCGATGCCCAGATGTGCCAGCGCTGCAGCGCCATGTTCACCTACGGGTATCGCCAGTATGGCCAGCTGGGCACCTATTCCTGTCCCAACTGCGGCTTCCATCGCCCCGAATTGGACTTCGCGGCGAAGAGCGTGGCATTCGGCGACGAGATCACCTTCCAGGTAGAGGAAGCGGCCACCGGCAAGGCGGTTTCGCTGCATGCCCAGCGCGCGGGTTCGTACATGGTGTACAACGTAATGGCCGCATGGCTGGCATCGCACTGCGCCGGCGTGTCTAACGAGGTGTTCCAGCGCGCGGTGGACCTGTTCGACCCGCAGAACGGCCGCCTGCAGTCGCTTTCCATCGAAGGACGCCCGGTACTTCTGAACCTGGCGAAGAACCCCACCGGCTTCAATCAGAACATGAAGCTTATCACTCAGGCGAAGGGCAAGAAGGTTGCCGCCTTCTTCATCAACGACAACGAGGCCGACGGCCACGACATCTCCTGGATCTGGGACTGCGACTTCGAAGAGCTTGCCAGCCAGGAAGACGTGCTGGTGTTCGCCGGCGGCATCCGCAAGAACGACTTGCAGCTGCGCCTGAAGTACGCGGGCATCGATGCGCAGACGGTGGACAGCGTGAACGAGGTGGTCGATGCCGCCTTGGCGTTGCCGGCCGAATGGAACATCTACGCCATTGCCAACTACACCTCGCTGCCTGCGGTGCGCTCGGCGCTGATGGCCCGTGCCGACAAGGGTGCGGTTTCCAAGCCCGCTGCGGGAACGGCGGCGGCCAACTGCTCCAAGAAGTGGCAAGGCGGCGCCTTGGTGCAGCAGCCTGGGGCAGAAGCGCTGGCCGGCCAGCCGCTGCGCATCGTGCATCTGTTCCCCGACCTGCTGAACCTCTACGGCGACGGCGGCAACGTGCGCGTTCTGGCGCAGCGCTGCGTGTGGCGCGGCATCCCCGTGCAGGTAGAAACGGTGCACTACGGCCAGCAGGTTGATCTTTCGAAGGCCGATATCGTGTTCCTGGGCGGCGGTCCCGACAGGGAACAGCATCTGGCTTCCGAGGTGCTGCTGGGCATGAAGGACCAGCTCAGCGACTACATCGAAGGTGGGGGAGCCCTGCTTGCCATCTGCGGCGGCTACCAGATCTTGGGCCGCAATTGGCTGATGGGCGACGAATCGGTTGAGGGCCTGGGCATCTTGGGTATGGAAACCGTACGCGCAGGCGCTGGCTTCGACCGTCTTATCGACAACATCGGGCTGCGCAGCGATCTTTCCCCGCAGCCGGTGGTGGGCTATGAGAACCATGCGGGCCGCACCAAGGTGGATGCGGGCATGAAGCCCTTCGGCCGGGTGGTTTCCAATGTGGGCCATGGCAACGACGACGATTCCGGCTACGACGGCGTGGTGTACAAGAACTGCATCGGCACGTACCTGCACGGGCCGCTTCTGGGCAAGAACCCCGCCATTGCCGACCATCTTATTGCCTGCGCACTGGAACAGCGCATGGGCTCGTCGGTGCAGCTTGCCGAACTCGATGATGCGGTGGAGCTTGCCGCAAACCGCTATATGGCGGGCCGCTTGGCGTGCGAATGAGTGCACTTTCCATGAATTTGGTTGTCTATCGCGGGTGCGTTATTCATCATTGAGTTCATGTTTGCTTCGAATAACAAACCGACGAGGCGCCAAACACGCAGCGAAAGAAGCCGTGCTTCCCGTTCTGCTGTAGAGCGAACCTCGCGCACACCGCGCCGTGGCGCAGATGCCTACGGTGCCGGCAATTACGGTGATTCCACCTATCGTTCCGTTGCCCATCGCAATACGCGTAGCTCGCATTCGTCCGGCTACCGGGCTGCAAACAACTCGTATTCTGCCGCTTCGGCACGCTCGGCGCGTTCGGCTTCCAACGTCTCGTACCGCGGCGGTGTTTCCGGCTCGCACGACCGCGAGCTTTTGGCCAACCAGCGCGCCCGCAAGAAGCGCCAGCGCAAGCGAATCCTTATCGCCACGCTTTCCGTTCTGTTCGTGCTGATGCTTACCGGCGCCGGTGCGGCATGGGCGTACATGAGCAACATCAACAACGCCTTGAACGACGGCGTGGATGAAGACCTGCTGAACTCGCTTTCCGTAACCGATTCCGCGTCCGACCCGTTCTATATGCTGCTTATCGGCATCGACAAGAGCGAAGAGCGCGAAACCACCAACGAATATGGCGGCGCTTACCGCACCGACTCCATGATCCTTGCGCGCATCGACCCTAAAGACAAGGAAGTAACCCTTATCTCCATCCCGCGCGACACGCAGGTCACCATCGGCTCGCACGGCACACAGAAGATCAACGCCGCCTATGCGTTCGGCGGCCCTTCGGGGGCCGTTAAAGCGGTGGAAAGCCTTGCCGGCGTTTCCATCAGCCATTATGCGGAAATCGACTTCGATGGCTTTGCCGCAGTGGTCGATTCCCTCGGCGGAGTCGAAATCGATGTCCAGTACGAGATCAACGACCCCGACTACACCGGTTACCTTGCCGCCGGCAAGCAAACCTTGAACGGCGAGCAGGCGCTTATCTACTGCCGCAGCCGCCACGCCTACGACAAGATCGGCGATGGCGACGCCATCCGTGCCGCAAACCAGCGCACCATGATATCGGCCATCATGAAGAAGCTCATGAGCTCCGATATCGCCACCCTCACTAACACGGTAAGCACCTTGGCCCAGTACATCACCACCGACTACTCCGTTTCGGGCATTCTTGGCCTTGCGCAATCGATGATGGGCATCGATGTAGACAAGAGCGTTTACACAGCGGCGGTTCCCACCGAATCGGTGTACGAGAACAACATCTGGTACGAGAAGCTGAAGAAAACCGAGTGGGAGAAGATGATGAGCCGCGTGAAGCAGGGCTTGTCTCCTACGGAAGAAGACGTGGTCGATAAGGCGTCGGGCACCGTGATGGCCTCCTCTGGCAGCGGCGGGTCCGGCTCGAGCGATTCGGGAACCTCTTCCTCCTCTTCCTCTAGCAGTTCGTCTTCTAGCAGCTCTTCCACTTCGCTTTCCGGCACCAAGATTGCCGTGAAGAACGGCTGCGGCGTCACCGGATGCGCCAGCCAGGCGGCATCGAAGCTCACCCCGCAGGGCGCAATCTGCGAAACCGGCAACGCCGACGATTCCAACTACAAGAACACGTTGGTTATCTACAGCGGCAGCAACCAGGAAAAGGCCCAGAAGGTGGCCGACTTGCTGGGGAAGGGCACCGTTAAGAAGAACGACGGCACCTATTCCTTCAGCGGCGACATCCTTGTTGTTGTGGGTAAGGATTGGCAGTAGCTTCAGATTGGTTGGCGTAGACTTCCATCACGGCATTCAATGGGGGACGGCTTAGCGGCCGTCCCTTTTTCGTTTCCGCCCTCCGTGGGCGGCAGGGCGAAGCCGAACTGAAACCTTTGCGTGCTATCCTTCTTGGCGATAAACAAACGCCTAGGGAAGGTGGTTCCGCGTGGAACACAAGGTTGCATGGGAAAAGTACAGCGATGCCCAGCTTGAAGAGCTGAATGCGCTTTCCTCCCGCTACATCGATTTCATCTCCAACAACAAAACCGAGCGCCG
>CAVDWN010000071.1:0-6503 GCA_963612535.1 Sphaerochaetaceae bacterium | reverse complement strand
TGCATGGACATGCCGGCCTCGTTTGCGGCCTTCACGATTGCGTTCATCGTGTCGTCTTCCCACACCTGCGTGCCATGGGTGCCGTTTGCGTACCCGTCGAGCAGCCAACCGCTTCCGCTTTCAACCGCCTCGCCGTCGGCAAAGAGCTTAACGGCGTCGAGCTTGAAGTGAGTGGTGGGGTATTTCTTGCAGCACTCTTTCGCGGCCTCCAGCTCGGTTTCCCAGTTGTCGTAAGAGTCGATCTTGTACGACCCGCCAATAACGACGGAAAGCCCCGCCTTTTTGTCGTGCTCGCTGAGGGCATCCATGAATTGCCTGCCGAAATAATTCGTCCAGCCGTCCTGATAGTAGGTGTAGCCGAAGCTGTGAAGCGCTGCCTCCGTTGTTTTCACAACGCCCTCGTAGTCGCTTTCTTGAATGAGCTTCTGGGATCCGACGGCGTATTTCAGCAGGTAGTTCATTGCCATGTCGCTCGACAGGCCCAAAAGCTCGCCGTCTTCGCCCTTAGACAGAACGCCGCCGACGATTTCCGTGTCTTTGGTGATTCCTGCAACCTCTGCCGCCTTGCTGTTGAAGAAGGCGTTGTGGCCAGAGTCGTCGCCGATAAGCATGACTTTGTCTTTGCAGATCGCATCGAGCTTGCTCTTCATGTCGATCTTCTCTTTGATGCTGAGCATAGCCACATTGTCCCAGCCGAACGTGTAGTACACGGCATCGTTCGGGCGGCTTTCGACGTACTCTTTGACGTTTTGGAGGATCTCTTCTTCGGTTGCGCCTGTGACGGTTAGGTTGAGGTAGGCAAGCGCGCCGTAGCCGATGTAGTGGCCGTGGCCTTCAGTGGCGCCGGGCATAACAAGGCCCTTGCCGCGATAGTCGACAACCTTCGTTGCGCCGTCTTTCACGTATGGCGCAACCCCGTCTTCGGTACCAACGTAGACATATTTGCCATCCTTGACGGCAAATGCAGAAACGTATTCCTGATTCGGGTTCGATGTGTATATCTTTCCATATACAACGGTATCAGCGATTTCAGCCATTGTTCAGCTCCCCCTCGATTCTGAATTTGAATAACCCTCTTTCAGCCTATCAGACTTGCTGCTTTTCTATTGCGGAAGCGCAGCCCTTTTCGGGGAAGATGGCCTATAAGGCTAGATTGCTTTCCATTCGCCGCCATCAGGCGCCACCGCCTATTGTTCCTAGCGGCTTGACGGCCGTCCTGATAATCTGGGCGTGTTCTTGTTATCCGGAATATAGAGGAGCACTTAAGATGGGATCAATGAATGAATCTGCCCGCTTGGTGGGCAAGGTGCTGGGGGATTACGTTATCGAGCTTCCGGTGGTTACCGAAATCGACTACGAAACCGGGCTTGCCAAGATCGAGGAAAAGTTCGGCAAATTCGGTTGCTCGGCAATCGGCAAGGTCCTCGACAACGGCGACATGGTTGTGGGCCGTTCCCTGGACCTTTTCTACGGCAACAACCCCACGTACATCATCAGGACCGCAGTAGACGGCTTCCATAAAACCGTGAGCCTTGCGTACAACTGCTTCGGCGGCGCTTCCTTCGAAGAGGCGAAGAAGAACGGGATCACCCAGGACGAGCTTGCAACCCTGCTGTTCTTCTCTGGCGATGTCATGAACGAGAAGGGCTTCTACATCGAGGCCAACATGCGCCCGAAGCAGCCTGAGGTTACCGGAATCGCCACCTGCACGGGCACGAACCCCGGCGCCGAGGTGCGCCTTTCGTTCCCGGCGCTGGTAAGGTACCTGGGCGAGCGCTGCGCAACGGTTAACGAGGCAGTTAAGCTTGCCAACACCCTGGATGTTTTCGGCATGTGCGACGGCGACCAGATCAACTGGGGCGGCGCCTTCTTCATGGCCGATGCAACCGGCCACTTCGGCGTCCTTGAGCTTGTTGACAACAAGCTCATCTGGAACGACGGCCAGAACTGCCAGGCCAACTTCTACCTGAACGATGAGTACAAGGACCGCGCCGTTATCGGCAGCGGCCTTGGACGATACGCGCTCCTGCAATCCGGGATCGGCTCTGTGAACACCGAGAAGGACATGACCGAGCTCATGAAGAAGGTCAGGTACTCCCAGCTGCTCGACCCGTACAACTGCCAGTTCGACCCGCGCAGCGAGTCGTGCGGCGAAGGCGAGGAGTTTGCGGCTCTTGGCGGCATGCTCACGCTTGCCATGGCTTCCGACGACCAGTACAAGGAGGCTATCTTCGAGGCACTGGAGGCTTCCGGTGCGGTAGAGAGGGCAAAGCCTCTTCAGCAGCTGAAGGACGAAGGCACGCAGTGGCTTTCCGTTTGGCAGACCACCGCAAACTGCAACAAGAAAACGATCACGGTGGTCTTCAACGAGGACGATGCCCTCACCTTCGATTTCGCGGTTTAACCAAAGGCAAGTAGAAAGGCTGAATGATGGCAACTAGAGTTTTAACGAATGGCAAGTTTTTCACCGCCAACGCAGCTGAGCCATGGGCGGAAGCCGTTGTTTTGGAAGGCAACAAGATTGCCTATGTAGGCACCACGGAAGGCGCGCTTGAGTTCGCGGGCGAAAATGCTCAGCCCGAAGACTTGGGCGGCAAGCTGGTAACGCCCGGCCTTATCGACGGGCACCTGCACTTTTTTGCGGCAACCATGTTCGACGGCCTGCTTCGCTTGGACGCAATGACGCCCGAGCAGATGATCGAGGCCATAACCAAAGACGTTGCCGAGCATCCCGAGCTCGAAGCGTATACCGGCATGGGCTGGTTTGACGAAGCATTCGGCGAGGCGGGCCCGAACAAGGCTGACCTGGACGCCATCTGCCCCGACAAGCCCATGGCATACCTTTCCGCGAGCATGCACACCGTATGGTGCAACTCCAAGGCGCTTGAGGCCGCGGGCATCACGCGCGACACGCCCGACATCGACCCTGCCGGCGGCGTTGTGTACGTTCGCGATGAAAACGGGAAGCCCACCGGCTATTGCAAGGAAATCGCCTCCATGGACACGGTGATGGCCGGCGCCAACTACTTCGACGAAGAGGCCATGGCGAAAGCCATGGAAGGCTATCAGAAACTCTGCGCCGAGCATGGCATCACCGCCCTGGTGGACTGCGGCACCTTGAGCTTCACGAAGTTCATCATCAACGACGAGCTCTGCGCCGAAGTCGATACGGACGCATATCCTATGCGCCTGAACTTCTGCGGATCCCCCGGCGTGGCTGGGCTTTACGAAATGACGTTCAACGACGCGGTTGAATTCTCGAAGAAGTACAACAACGACCGCTTCTTCTGCTCGTTCCACAAGCTGTTCAACGACGGCACCACCGAGACCACTTCCGCCGCTATCCCGAACCCGTACCCCAACGGCAACGTGATTGCCCCCATCATGACCGTAGAAGAGCTTGCGCAGAAATACGAGGATTGCGCGAACGCCGGAATCGACGTGAACATCCACGCCATCGGCTCTGACGCGATTCGCAACGTGCTGCAAGCTGCCGGCATCGTTCGCCAGAAGGGCTTCACCGACCTGCGCATCGTGTGCTCGCATACTTCGAACGTATACCCCGAAGACATCGAGCTTTTCGGCAAATACGACGTATTCGCCAACACCACCGGCCTTTGGGTGTCTTCGCTCAGCGAAGAGATGGACGCCCTTACCAAAAAGCTCACGGAGGCGAAGCCGTACCCCATGAAGAGCATCTTGGCCGGCGGCGCTCGCGTTGGCCTGGGCTCCGACTTCCCCACCGACCCAACCAGCTTCCCGCCGATGCAGAATGCCGAGTGCCTGGTAACCCGCCAGCCCGTTGGCGAAAAAGACGGGTTCGTCCACGATGAGGAAGAGCGCATTTCCGTGGAGGACGTGATTTTGGGCTACACCATCAATAACGCCTACCAAATGCGCAAAGAAGATGTGCTGGGCTCAATCGAGGTTGGCAAATACGCCGACCTTACCGTGTTCAACCAGAACCTGTTCGAGATCGATCCGTACGAGATCCACAACGTCACCGTTTCGGAGACCATCAAGGACGGCCTCACTACGTACAAGGCTTAAAAGCTAGAAGCTCGTATGTGCAGCCGGCTGCACACGTAGCCGGACTACATGCGCGGGCCAATTAGGGCATCACTCAAAGACCTCCGCCTGAATCTACAGGCGGAGGTCTTTTTGTGGGTCGAGGTTGCCGATGCGGGCCCACTAACCGCTAACCCGCATCGCAAGCTAGCAAGGCAGGGCTAGGGTAAAATTGAAGTTGAAGTCACACGCACAATGCCCACCAGCAATGCAAGGAACAGCCATGGACACCTCGGCAGCACAACGAAACGTCGATCCAAGCCAGCCCCAAAACCAGCAGGGCAACGATGACCTGCAGAAAAAGGAGCTGGAAGAGCAGCTGGCTATCTTCGACATCCTTTCGCGCAACTACCGCAACGTGTACCAGGCTAACCTGAACGAGGGCACCGCGAAGATCCTGAAGGTTGCCACCGACTACGACCTTGAGGAAGTAGTGTCCATGAAAGGCAAGGTGTTCCCCTACGAGGCCATCCTTGGCCGCTGGATCGACTACCGCGTGCACGAGGAAGACCGCGAGCGCCTGCGCCATCAGCTAAGCGTGGAAAACCTTCGAAAGGTGCTGGCCGGCAAGGAAACGGAATACAGCGGCACCTACCGCAGCATCGATGGCGGTGTGATGCACAACTACCAGTTCTACGTTGCCAAGATGGACGATGACGGCAATGTTATTGCGGGCTTCCAGTTCATCGACCACATCATCGAAGAGCACCTGGCGCAAGAGCGCGAGCTGCGCGAAAAGGAAGAGGCCTACCAGCGCAAGCTGATTGCCGCCAAGCAGGAAGCCGAGCGCGCCAACAACGCGAAAACCGATTTCCTGCTGCGCATGAGCCACGATATCCGCACGCCGCTGAACGGCATCATGGGCATGCTTGAAATTGCCGAGCGCTGCGACGACGACCTGGAAAAGCGCGACGAATGCCGCAGGAAGATAAAGGAAGCCGCCCAGGTTCTGCTTGAGCTTATCAATGAAGTACTGGACATGAACAAGCTGGAATCGGGGAAGATCGCCCTGGAGCACACACCCTTCAGCCTGGCCGAGGTTTCCCGAAGCGTTGCCACCGTGATAGCGAAACAGGCCGAAGACCAGGGCATCGAACTGGTAGAGGTAGACTGCAAGGCCCCGCGCAGCAAGATAGTTGGCAGCCCGCTGCACTTCAAGCGCATCATGACCAACATCCTGAGCAACGCCATCAAGTACAACAAGCCCAACGGCAAGATATACATCACCTGCCGCGAGCTTTCCAACGACGGCGCCACGTCGCAGATCCAGTTCAAATGCCGCGACACGGGCATCGGCATATCGCCCGATTTCCTGGAGCATGTGTTCGATCCCTTCACGCAGGAGGGCGTATCCGCGCGTTCCGAGTACGGCGGCACGGGGCTTGGGATGGCCATCACGAAGAACCTGGTTGAAAAGATGGGCGGCACCATCACCGTTGAAAGCACGAAGGGCGAAGGCACCACCTTCGATGTGGTTATCCCCTTCCCGATAGACAAAAGCAAGCCGGCCGCCCAGCCCAGCGGGAAAAGCGAACAGACGCCTTCTATCAAGGGGCTGAACATCCTTCTTGCCGAAGACAACGCCCTGAACATGGAGATTGCCGAGTTCCTTTTGGCCGAAGAGGGCGCCCACGTTACCAAGGTTGAAAACGGCGCCGATGCGGTTAGCGCTTTTGCGAACAGCGCCCCGGGCGAGTTCGACGCCATCCTGATGGATGTGATGATGCCGCAGATGGACGGCTACGAGGCTACCCGGCAGATCCGCCAGATGGAACGCCCCGATGCGGCGAATGTGCCCATCATCGCCATGACCGCCAGCGCCTTCACCGAAGACCGTATAGCCGCCAAGGAAGCCGGCATGGACGTGCACCTGGCAAAGCCCCTAGACTCGAAGCTGATGCTGCGCACCATTTCCCGCTGCGTAGGAACCTACAGAGCCAACAAAGGTTAGCCAGAACAGGCCACGGCCGCAGGCGCCATCCGCACTCTCGACTCGTGACTCGGGTGGTACAACGACGGCAGGCCGTGCCTCGCGAGGGACTTCGTCACGCCGAGCCAGTGTGCCAGTGGGGACTGTCCCTAGTGGCACACTGGCACAGGCCACGATCCCCTGCCCTGCCTCACAGGTCGAAGAGGCTCTTCATGTCGGTTTCCTTCATGGGGGCGCCGGCCGATGGCAGGCTTGCCGCACGGAACTTCTCTACCGAGGCCTTGCCGCCCAGGAAGTCTTCCGCCGTACCGACCGAGACAACCGTGCGCCCGCCCTTGGCGGTAAGCGCCTGCACGCCTTGGGTGCTGGTAGAAGCCTTGGTCTTCAGCAGCTCGGTGTTGAAGTTCACCAGGCGGTAGTCGCTGGAAACAAGCGCCAGGTCGCGGTCTTCCTTCAGCACCTGGGCGAACAACAGCTTGCTGCCGCCGTAGATGGCGTTCTTCAG
>CAVDWN010000070.1:0-6511 GCA_963612535.1 Sphaerochaetaceae bacterium | reverse complement strand
AGCGCCCGCCCCGAACAAGCAGTCGGGGCGGGCGCTCGTTTACTACGATTGAGCCAAAAGCGGGTCGCTAGTGGCAGTTCTCGCGGATAACCTTAATAAGCTGCTTGGCATCCAGCGGCTTGGACACATGGGCGGTCATGCCGGCGGCGGCGCTGAGCTGCTGGTCGTCGGAAAAGGCGTTGGCGGTAACAGCGATGATGGGCACCGTCTTGGCGTCGGGCCTATCCAGCAGACGAATGGCGCGGGTGGCCTCGGTGCCGCTGAGCACAGGCATCATCTCGTCCATCAATATCATGTCGTAGTGGCCGACTGGCGAGCGCTTGAACCTATCCACGGCTTCCTGGCCGTTGGAAACAGACTCAACCTGTATGCCCTCTTGCTGAAGCATGAACGTGGTGATCTCGGCATTCAGCTGGTTGTCTTCCGCCAGAAGGGCGCGCTTGCCCGCCAACGACACACCTGATGCCGCGCTGGATTCGCTGCAGGCGCCGGCGTTGGAATCGATTTCGAATTCCAGCTCGATGGTGAACGTGGTTCCCTGGTCCTTCGCGCTTTCAAGCTGGATGCTGCCGCCCAGCTGATCAACGATTTCCTTGCTGATGGCAAGACCCAGGCCGGTACCCCGGTACACCGCATGCGAGCTGGAGTCTTCCTGGGCAAACGCCTCGAACGCGCGCTCTTGGAATTCCTCGCTCATGCCGATGCCGGTATCCTGGCACACGAAGCGCACGCGCACGCGCCCGTTGGCGGCAGAAAGCTCCTGGCAATCCATGCGCACCGAGCCGCCCACACGGTTGTACTTGATGGCGTTGCTGCCCAGGTTCTGCAGCACCTGCTTCAAATGCAGCGAGCTTCCCACCACGCAGGTATGCTCCACTTCCACATGGGAAGTAAGCGCAACGCCCGCGTTGTCGGCCTGAACCTGCAGCACGTCCACAACCGACTGCACGGTTTTGCGCAGGTCGAACGGCTTCATCTCGAAGTGCATCTGCCCGCTTTCGAGCTTGTTCATGTCCAGCGCACTGTTCACCAGCTCCAGCAGGAAGCTGGAAGCCTCCCACATCTTGCTGCGGCATTCGGCCTGCTTCTGCATGTCGTCGGCATAATGGTCGCCGATGGCCAGCATGCCGCGGATGCCGTTGATGGGGGTTCGCACATCGTGGCTCATGCGGCGCAGGAAGTCGGTCTTGGCCATGTTGGCGCGCTCCAGGCTTTCGGCGTACTCGTGCTCACGACGGAGCTTGGCGTTCTGGACGTTGGTCCGCACCAAGAACACCACCAGCACCAGAACCAGATACAGGCCGAAACCACCGGCCAGCACCATGTCCCTCTGGGCCATAACCGATTGCGCGGGGAACCATACGTACACGTCGTAGCCGTTCGAGGTGGTTTTGAGGCCAAAGCAATCGGTGCCGTCGAACGTGCCCCTGTACAAACCATGGGCACCGTCGTCGGTGCTCAGCGAAAACGACGACCCGAACGATTCCTTGGACATGCCCAGCAACGATGAGACGTTGGAGGCCAAAACATGCTCTTCGTCGAGAACGGCAACCGAACCGTCTTTATCAAGGATGTAGTTGTCGAACATGGCGTTGAAAAGCGCCTGACTGCTGCTAAGGTCGCCCCTTTCCACATGGTTTGCCCCAACCAGCACGCCACCGGAAAGGCTGCGAGTACTGCATGCGGCGAAATCGTAGGTGTTGCTGCCCGAAGCGGTTCGTGCCAGGTAGTTCTTCGCCGGGTACTGCACCAGATCTTCCAAGCTATCGCTTTCATACAGCGCCGCGGCTACCGCGCTTACCGCTTCTGCATCGCCCACCTGGCGCACGATCTGGCCGTTGGAATCTACCAGGAACACTGCCCGCAGGTTCATCTTTTCCAGGTACTCCTGAAGGGCTGCGTCGTCGGATGCGTTGGAAACGTCGAAGCGGTTGTCAAGCTCTTCGAGCTTTTCCCATACCGCCGTTAGGCTTCGGGTTTGCGAGCTGTAGATGTTCACCTCGTTGCGCTGGATGCTCTCGCGCGCGAACGCAACGGTGTTCTGCGCGGTTCGGGATGCACTGCGCAGGCTTTGATCGGTAAGGGCAACAAAGGCCGCACAGAGCAGCACCGCGCCCACCGCAACCCAAAGGGCGAAAACGGCGACGGTTCGCTTGCTCAGCTTCCTTACCTTGAAGTTCGCGGCGTTATCGCTCATTGCTTACCCCCCCCACAACTGTCTGAGGGTCAAGCCCGTAGCTTTCAACCACGCGCGCAACCGTTCCGTCTTCCAGCATATCGCCCAGAACCCCGTTCAGCTTCTGCACCAGTTCCGCATCGCCACGGTCCTTGTCGAAAGCGACGCCGATCTCAGTGTCGTAGAAGCCTTCGGGAAGCAGGGTGAACAGGCCGTCGGAGTTCTTCGCCAATATGCTCATAGGGCCAACATGGCCGCTGATGGCCTCGACGCTGCCCAGGCGCAGGGCTGCGGTGGTTTCGTCCATGGTAGTGAACACCAGCACATCGGATGCCTGCGGAACAACGCTGCCCGCATGCCGCACCCAGGCCTCTTCGCTTTTCGTGGTGGCCTCCACGCCCACGCGCTTGCCCTCAAGCTGGGAAAGCGAGCTGATGCCGCTGTCGGAGCGCACCAAGGCCGCCTGGTAGCTTTTCATGTACGGGCCGGCCCAGAGGTACTTGCTTTCGCGGCCCGTCATGCTGTAGCACGACCACAAGCAGTCGATTTCGCCCGAGGCCAAAAGGTCGTTCTTCTTCTCCCAGGAAATGCCGATGAACTCGGGAGTGTAGCCCAGGCGATTGAACGCCTCTACCGCAAGCTCGTAATCGATGCCGGTGATCTGGCCGTTGTCGTCGTAATAGGTATAAGGCTCGTAGATGTCGACGCCGATCTTCAGAACGGGCTTGTTCGAAGACGCGCCGCCATCCTGCCCGAACGGGGCGGCTGAGCAGCCAAAAGCGAACACGCTCAGGGCAACCATGCACAGCAGGGCAGCTATTCGCTTCACAGTGAGACACGCTCCTTGGAGTGGGTTTATTCCGAAGCACCTATACTAACATGGAGAACCGACGCAAGGCGCATCAACCCAGCAGATCGGCCATCTTCCCGATGAGCATATCCACGTCGATGGGCTTGGCGATGTGCCCGTCCATGCCGGCAGCCAAAGCCGCGTCGCGGTCGCTGGAAAACGCGTTGGCCGTAACCGCGATGATGGGGATGTGCGCACGCGCAGAATCGGGCAACTCACGGATGGCGCGCGTGGCCTCGTAGCCGTTCATGTTGGGCATCTGTATATCCATCAGCACCACGTCGTAGGCACCGGGCGCGCTCTGCGAAACCTTTTCCACCGCAACCGCGCCATCATCGGCGGTGTCCACCTCGAAGCCGGCATTTCGCAGTATCTCGAAGGCGATCTCGCGGTTGAACTCGTTGTCTTCCACCAGCAGGATGCGCTTGCCCCTGATGTCCGTCGTGCGGCTGGCGCCCGGGGCCGCAGCGCCATGGGGCTGCGCAGGCTCGGCAACCGGCTCCACCGTTTTCAGGTGCAGCGTTACCACGAACTCGGTGCCCACGCCCTGCTGGCTTTTCAGGGTGATGGAGCCATCCATGATGTCCACCATGCTCTTGGCGATGCTCAGCCCCAAGCCCGTGCCCACAACGGAGCCGTCAGAACCCTCCCGCTCGCGCGAGAATGCCTCAAAGGCATGGGCGACGAATTCATCGCTCATGCCGATGCCCGTGTCGGAAATGCGGAACACGAAATGCGCGTAGTCGGAAGAACGCAGCTGGCGCTCTTCCACCTGGAATGAGACCTTGCCGCCGGGCTCGGTGAACTTCACGGCGTTGCCCAGGATGTTCATGAGCACTTTCTTTATCTTCAGCTCGTCGCCCACCACGTTGAAGTGCTGCACCTTCGAGGTATCGAAGGAAAGCTGTATGCCACCCGCCTGCGCATTGCCGGCGGTGATGGTGTACAGCTCGTCGAACAGACCGCCCAGGTCCATGGGCGCTATGTCCTGCTTCATCCGGCCGCTCTCGATATGGCTCATGTCCAGCACGTCGTTCACCAAATCAAGCAGATGCCTGCCCGAGATGGCCACCTTGTCCAGATAGCGCAGCACCATTTCAGGGTCGTCCACGTGGGCGCGGGCCAGCTCGTTGAAGCCGAGGATGGCGTTCAGCGGCGTGCGGATGTCGTGGGACATGTTGGAAAGGAACACCGATTTATCGGCGCTGGCCTCTTCGGCCGCGCTCAACGCCGTTTTCAGGATCTCCTGCTGCTCGCGCTCCTGCGCGATGGTTAGATCGATATTCTGGAAGCCGGCAAGCAGGCCCTCGTCGTTCTCTGCCGCAAGGTACTTGAACTGGTAATAATGCGTTTCCCCCTTATCGACGACGCGATAGGTGCCGATGTATTCAGGCGCCTTGGCCAGCTGGGCCTTCACCGTTTCAAGCCGTAGGTCATCATAGAGCCGCTGCTTGTCTTCAGGGTGCACGCGCTCTTCGATGTAGCGGCTATACGTTGCTTCATACGGGTACACGGCATCGGAGCTGTCGGTTAAACCGGAGGTAACGAAACCATCGAGCTTCAGCACGTTTACCGTGTCGTCTTCCGGGTGCACCAGGAAGACGTTCAGGTAGTCCTTGGCAAGCGAGTTGAACAGGGCCAGATGATGATGGGCGCGTTCCTCCAGGGCCTGGCGCTGGCTTACCTCTTCCGAGATGTCCATGCCGTACAGCACGCATTCCAAGTGGCTGGTTGCGGGGTTCTGCATCACGCGGGCCGTTATGCGGGCCCAGCGTATACTGCCGTCGTCGAAGTACGACTGCATATCGCGGCTCTGCTCTACCGTCCCATTCTGAAATGCCTTTATCAAAGCTTCACGGTTGAACTGGGCAAATGCCTCTTCCCGCTTAGACTTGTCGGGGACGAACGAAAAGGTTTGGGCAAGCGTGGTGTTCACCGGCACCTGCGATTGCACGCTTTTCAGGTTGTTGGTGGCAGCACCGTTCACCGTGATGCAGCAATCGTCGGTAAGGTCGAAATGCATGATGCCCTGCGCCTCGGGGATGGAGCACAGAAGCGTTTGCATCTGGGCCTCGAAGCTCTGCTGGGCGCGGCGGCTGGGCGTAACGTCCACCGCATACTCCACGAAAGCGGGGCGCCCTTCCCATTCGCCGGTGATGGTCTTCACCGAGAAAACCTGCACGCCGTTGTCCACCTCGCTGCAGGACGCCAAGCCTTCGCCACGCAGAAGCGGGCAGAACGGGCATTGGTGGTCAAGCCCCATCATGTACTCGTAGCAATGGCGGCCGCGATGGTCTTCGTTGCCACCGCGGAAGGCCCTGGCCGCAGCGTTCACGTACACCATGGTAAGGTCGTCCAAGAACGACATCTGAACCAGCTGATCAGACTCGTCCAAGATGCTTTCGAGCATCTTGGCCTTCCGGGAAAGGAATTCGGGGCGTTCGCTTTCTGGCGAAGTTGAGGGCATGGCGTTTATCCTTGCTGCTTCTGTCGACGGCGGGGCGCCCAGTGGTTACCGGGTACGCAAAGGCTAACTTTACCACCTTCAACAAATAGTTGAATCGGGCAACAGCCGCATTCCCGCGTACGCGCCCTAGAAGGCGGTGAAGAGCACCGTGCTGCGCCCTACCCCTGGGCAACCTGCCTTTTGGCGGGAAACGCCGCCGTGAACACGGTGCCGCCTTCGGCGGAGCTTTGCACCGAAAGGGTTCCGCCATGTTCTTCCACTATGCTGCGGGCGATGGAAAGCCCCAGGCCATAGCCGCCCTTTCCGCCGGTACGGGCCTCATCGGCCCGCCAAAAGCGGTCGAACACATGGGGCAGCTCGCTTTCGGGAATGGGCGTTCCGGTGTTGCCCACGCGCAGAAGGGCATGCTTGCCCGCGCTGCACGTTTCCACCCAGATGCGGCCGCTGTCGTTTGCGTACTTGCAGGCGTTGTCTACCAGCACGCCCAACACGCGCTCTATGTCGGCGCGCACGCCGTCGATGCCCACATTGGGCTGGCAGCGATCCTCTATGAGCACCCCGCGCTCGAATGCCACCGCCTCGAACTGCAGCACGGCGCGCTGCGCGGCATCGGACAAGTCCACGGGCTCCCTCTGCTTCAGCGCGCCCTCCAAGGCGCCGGCCTCGGCGGCGTCGTGCTTCGCCAGCGCCAGCATGTCTTCCACCAGGCGCTGCATCCTGCGCCCTTCCCGCTGTATGCCCTCTATCCATTGGCGCTGGCTCTCGATGGTTTCGCTCGGGTGCCCCAAGGCGATGGAGCTGTCCGCCAAGATAACGGTAAGGGGCGTTTTCAGCTCGTGCGAGGCATCGGCAATGAACTGGCGCTGGGAACGCCACGCCTGCTGGGCCGGGCGAAGCGCCCAGCGCGAGAACAGAATGGATATAAAGAAGAATGCAACCACCACGCCAACGCCCACCAGCGCAAGCGTTGCCGCCAAAGACTTCCAGCCAGAGGCCGAGCCCGCATCCGCGAATGCCA
>CAVDWN010000069.1:0-6535 GCA_963612535.1 Sphaerochaetaceae bacterium | reverse complement strand
TTATGTCCATCCCCGACAACATCATGGTGAAGTACTACCGCCTGGCTTCCACCGAAGCGGTAGATAAGATCGACCAGATAGAGAAGGGCCTGGCCGCCGGCGAGATCCACCCGAACCGTTGCAAGCGCGACCTGGCGCAGAACATCGTTGCCGCTTACTACGATAAGGATGCTGCGGTAGAGGCCGAAGCCGCGTTCGACCGCCAGTTCAAGCAGCACGAGATTCCCGACGACGTACCCGAGTTCGCCGCCGACCTTACCCCCAACGACGAGGGCAAGGTGTACTTGGCCAAGATCATCTGCGAGGCCGGCCTTACCAATTCGGTGGGTGATGCCCGCCGCATGATAGACCAGGGCGGCGTGAAGGTGAACGGCGAGGCGCTGCCCGCCAAGGCCTACAACGTTGAGCCCGATGGTTTGAAGGGCTCCATCGTCCAAGTTGGCAAGCGCAAGTTCGTGAAGCTGGTTTAGCGATCCAGTAGGCGATCCAGTAGGGACAGTCCCTCTTTAGCACACTACAGCGCAGGGCCTGCCTGAGCAGTTTGGCTCGGGCAGGCCCTGCTCGTATTTGTGCGGGCAAGCTGGAGGGCGGCTTGGGTGCGTGTCCGCTGCATTCCCCCTTCGGGTTTTCGCTTGTAGCCGGGGATTTGACTTTTGCGTTGCCCCGTTCTGTTGGGTCTGGATGCTGCAATGCGGGGCTGTCTGGCCAGGTCTGCTTAAAAAATTAGTTGAGGTCGCTGCGCGTACGATTTGGCAAAACCCCAGGTGAACCGCTGTTTATTGATTGTTTGCCGTGTAGGCTGCCGTACGCTCTGCCCGAAAGCGCCTGGTCATTTCCTATATCTTGGTAAAGATATGGAAACAAACGTGGCGGAAAGGCTCGCTGCGAAGGAAAGGAGACAAGCACCATGAAACGAAGGGGATTGGCGAAAGCGCTTGTCGCATTCGCGCTGGTTCTGGTTGTTTCTCCCTTTGCCGGCAGCATGGCATTTGCCGATGATGAGCAACAGGGGGGGCGACCGCGACCGTCAACGCAACGGATTCGTCCACGGCCGTGGCGGACCCATCCAGCATTCTGCACTGGCAGAATCTCTTCAATGACAAGACGAAGAACGTCGGTCGCGTCTGGACCGACAAGACCGTTTCGACCAATGAGATCGACTACGGTAACGGAGTAAAGATTGCGAAGAAGGGCGACAGCTCAGAGTTCATAACATCGCTCACCGCGCTTTCTTCAACGTCGAACCTCATGTCCACAACCACCACGCCGCTCGACATCGTGCTGGTGCTGGATACGTCTTCGTCGATGACAAAGACCATGGATGGAACTACGTCTAAAATCGACGCGCTGAAGAGTGCTGCAAAAGCTTTTGTAGGTGAGATTGCCGAGCAGAATAATGGTGTTTCTGATGAGGCCAAGCAGCATCGGGTTGCTGTCGTAAGCTTCAATTCTTCCGCCACTACAAATCAAGGCATGACTGCGTGTGTAGGCAACAAGGCGGAAGAGATCAAGACTACTATTTCTAACCTAGGCACCGGTACAGGCACGAGGTCTGATAGTGGTCTGGCGACTGCTCAGGGCCTGCTGGAATCCAAGCGCGAAGGTGCAAAGCAAGTCGTAGTCTTCTTTACTGATGGTGTGCCCACCATGCGCGGCAGCAACGAGTCGGATTTCGACCCCCAATATGCCAGTCCCGCCGTTAAGACGGCCAAAGAAATGAAGGCCGGCGGTGCAACCGTATACACTATCGGTGTCCTTGAGGAAGCTAAACCTGATGTTGACCCTGAATCTACGGACTCCAATGCAAACAAGTTCCTGCATGCGGTATCGAGCAACTACCCGAATGCAACCTACGAGCAGAAAGGCAGCAGTTACGAATGGAGCTTTGGCGACCGCGCCAAGGACAGCAAGGGCGATGATTCCACGTACTACAAGAGTGCGACCAATGCTAGCGAGCTTGAGGACATCTTCAAGAGCATTTCTGGCGAGATAACGCAAGGCGCCAGCTATCCCACCGATACCGAAGAGGGCAAAGAGGGCGCATCGGGCTACATTACGTTCAACGACCAGTTGGGCGACTACATGCAGGTGACCGACCTTTCGACGCTTGTTTACAACGGCAAGGTGCACACAGATCCCAAGATAACCACCTCGGAAGATAAGTTAGTAGACACCTACAAATTCAGCGGCACGGTTGATGCCGGTATCGACCATGACGATCTGGGCGACATCGTTATCACCGTGACACATTCCGCCGATACCGATGCGGCTACGGGTGACAAAGTGCAAGTGAAGATCCCCGCATCGCTTATCCCGTTGCGCAATATCACGGTCGACACGACGAAGAACGAGATGAGCACAAATGACGAGATGCCGGTTTCGGTGTTCTACTCATCTGGCTTGAAGCCCGAGGTTGCTGGTTTGCTGGCTAACCCCGACGACGCAATGAAGGCCTACATCAAAGACAACACCGGCGAAGATGGCAAGGTGAACTTCTATGCCAACAAGTGGAAGGGCGGGACGCTGGGTGACGTGACGGCCGAGTTCAACCCATCTACGGGCAACAGCTACTATTACCTCACGCAAGATACGCCCATCTATACTGACTCCAATTTCACAACCCGCGCCACTTCGATTGTTAGTGGGCAAACGTACTGGTACCAGCATACGTACTACGAGAATAACAACGGCAAGCCCGTCCTGAAAACCGAAGCGGTACAGTTCCCTGGAAGCGAGGCGGATAGGTTCGCTGACGCCATCGGCACTGATGCTCAGGGTGATGTCTACTTCAAGAAGGGCACGGCGCACCTGATCTCTATCAACAATCTTGAACAGGTGAAGAGCGAAAATACCACTAAAACCGCGAGTGACGTGCTGAACCCCCAGTGGAACAAGGCGGATAAGGTTTCCGACGCAAAAACCGCCACCGCGCACCTGGGCAACAACGGCAAGCTGTCGGTGGAAAAGCCGGCCACGCTGGAGGTCAAGAAGACGGTAACTGTGCCCGACGGCTATACGTTGAGCGACTACGCCAACACCGACTTCACGTTCAACATCAGCGTGCCGAAGGCTGCCGGCAAGAGCTTTGCTGCTAAGGTGCTGGATGCGGATGGCAATCAGGTTGGCGATTCCTTCAGCCTGACCTTCGACGATCAGGGCAAAGTAACCCACGCCATCAAGCATGGCCAGACCTTGCAGGTATTCGGCCTGGATGCCGGCTGGACCTATGAGGTTTCCGAAACTGCCGACAAGCTCCCTAAGGGCTTTACACAGGATGTCACAACAGGCGCTACCGGCACCTTTGTGGCCGGAGGCACATCCACGGCAAGTTTCACCAACAAGTACAGCGCCACCGGCACGCTTGATGGTAAGACCGCGCTCGTTGGCACTAAGGTGCTTACCGGTCGCGACTGGGAGACGAGCGATTCCTTCAAATTCACGTTGAAGAACGCGAATAATGAGGTGATCGATACGGCCACCGTCGCAAAGGCCGATGCCAAGGACGGAGATGAGGTTGCTTTCAACTTCAGCAACATCACCTATACCAAGCCCGGCACCTATAAGTACCAGGTAACCGAGGAAGTGCCCGAGGCCAAGCTCGGCGGCGTTACCTACTCCCAGGCGGTTTATCAGGTTGAGGTGACGGTTTCCGATAACGGCAACGGCACGTTGACGGCCACGGCAACCAAGGTGCAGACAGTCAACGACAAGGGCATCGAGCAGACTGGCGTGTTGGCTCCTGTTGAAACCATGGCCTTTACCAACTCCTATTCTGATAGTTACGACTACGGCGCCAACGGCGGCCTGCAGGTTTCCAAGACCCTAACCGGGCGCGACATGGCCGCGGGTGAGTTCGCCTTCACCATCACCGGCGCCGACGATGCCTCCAAGGCGCTGCTTGCTGATGCCGACCGAAGCTTCACCAACGGCAGTGCAGCCGCAGGTGCTGCCAACGTAATGAAGAAGCTTGCCAGCGTGAAGTTCACGCAGGCAGATGACGGCAAGGAGTTCGCCTTCACGGTGGCCGAGGTTGTTCCCGAAGATGCCCAGAAGCATTCCGGCGTTACCTACGACACGGCAAGCCATGAGGTGAAGATCAAGGTGACCGACAAACATGACGGCACCCTGAATGTGGTAACCACGGTTGACGGAACGCCCGGCAACGCAGTTGCGTTCACCAACAAGTACAACGCTCAGCCAGTTAGCTACGATGCTTCGGCCGCCTTGAAGCTGAGCAAGACGCTCACCGGTCGCGAATGGACGGACAGCGATAGCTTCACCTTCAACCTTGAGAGTCTGAACGGTGCGCCGATGCCGCAGCAGAGTTCCGTGGCGGTGACTAAGGCCAACCTCGAAGAAGGGAAGGCCGCCATTTCCTTCGGCAGTGCAACCTACACCAAGCCTGGTACCTACGAGTACAAGGTGACCGAGAAAGATGCTGGCCATACCATCGACGGCGTTGCCTACAGCTCCAACGTTGCCAAGTTCACGGTGAAGGTGACCGACGTTGATGCCCAGGGTGCTCACACCGGCAAGCTCGTTGCTACGGTAACGCTCGATTCGGGCGACGCCACGTTCAAAAACGTGTACAGCGACACGGAAGCTACGTACGATACTGCCGCTGCGGGCATCAAGAAGGTGCTTGCCGGCCGCGATTGGAAGGACAGCGACAGCTTCACTTTCAAAATTGCTGCCAAGGACGGCGCTCCGTTGCCCAAGGATACCAGCGGGAATGATGTTAGCCAGGTGACAGTGAACAAGAACAATGCCATGAACATCTCGTTCGGCAAAATCACCTTCACTCCCGAAATGCTCGGCGAGGAAAAATCGAAGGAGTTTACCTATAGCGTCACTGAGCAGAAAGGCACTGCCGGCGGCATTACTTACGATGAGCATACTGCCACCATCAAGGTGACGGTCAAAGATAACGGTACTGGCAACTTGGTAACCTCGTCCGATGTGACCGACGCAACCTTCACTAATACTTACAAGGCCGAGACCGGGGAGAATCCGATAACCATTACTGCGAACAAAGAGCTTACCGGCCGCAGCATGGTTGCTGGCGAGTTCAGCTTTGGCGTGAAGTACGCCAAGGACTACGCCGCCGAGACCGGCGATGACCTGTTCTCTGCAACCAACGCGGCCAATGGCGATATAACCTTCGGCAGATTCAACTACAGCACCGACAGCCTTGCCCAGCTGGTGAAGGACGGCTATGCCACCAAGAAAGACAACAGCTGGACCGTGAACTACATGGCCTACGAGAACACCGAGGGTCTGTCGGGCAAGGGCATAACGCCCACCACCTCGTCGGTTGCCTTCACGGTTGAAGTGACCGACTACCTGGACGGCACGCTTTTGGCGGCGATGAACCCCGAGAAGATCACGTTCGAGAACCAGTACAAGGCCGAGTCCGTAAGTCTCTCCCTTTCCGGCGTGAAGGTTCTTGAACACGATGCCGGACTTACGCCTGGTGATATAACTGGCAAGTTCACCTTCACTTTGAGCTCGGACGATGCGAGCGCACCGCTGCCGGAAAAGGTGACTGCCACCAACGACGCCCACGGCAACATCGCTTTCGACAAGATAACCTTTACATCCGGAACGCTCAATGGCGCCAGCTCCAAGACCTTTACCTACAAGGTGACGGAAAGCGGAAAGGTTGCCGGCGTTACCAACGATAAGGAATCCACGAAGGAAGTTCGCATCAAGGTAACCGATGACGGCGAAGGTCACCTTACTGCTCAGTTTGTCGACAAGGACGGCATGACCATTTCGGGGCAATCTGCCTTCACCTTCACCAATACCTACTCGGTCGAACCTACCAAGAGCAGCGTGACCGATGGCGTTGAAGTTACCAAGAAGCTCACCGGTCGCGATTTGGCCAAGGGCGAGTTCAGCTTCGAGCTTCTTGATACTGACGGCAATGCCGTGGCAACGGGCACCAACGACGCAGATGGCAAGGTGGAGCTCAGCCCGCTTACCTACACCAAGCCCGGCGAGTACCACTACACCCTGCGCGAGGTCAACGGCGGCAAGACCATCGACAATGTAACCTACGACAGCGCCACCTACAGCGTTGTGGCTACGGTTACCGACAATGGCAAGGGCAAGCTGGAGGTAAACTTCCAGATCGGCGACCTTGACGGCCTGACGTTCAATAACACCTACGTTGAGCCTGAGCCCGATCCTGCACCCACCCCCGAAGTAGACCCGAACGATCCGACCGGTGGGGAAAAGGTGGTCACCACTACAACCACTACTACTACCACGACCGCTACTGCGAAGACGGCTAAGACCGGCGATGGCTTGGCTTGCATTGCCGGGGTCGCCATGGTTGTGGCGCTTACCGCAGGCGCCTTCGCGCTGCTGGCAAGAAGGTTCCAGCGCTAATCCGCGCGGCGCGCAAGCAAGGGGATAGACTCTTTCCATGGGATGGCCCGCTTCGGCGGGCCATCCCATTTTGGCTAGTAAGGGGAACTCATTTACTTGGAAACGAGAATCCCGGCATTCCTGCAGCTTTTTTGCGGTTGCG
>CAVDWN010000068.1:0-6616 GCA_963612535.1 Sphaerochaetaceae bacterium | reverse complement strand
TCGGTTACCATTTCGGCGAGCACGGAAAGCGCCTGCTCCATCTTGTCGTCGACGAACCGTGAGTAATAGCAGGTGTACTCCTTGGAGGTGAACGCGTTGAGCTCGGCGCCCAGGCGGTCGAAGTGCATAGAGATATCCAACGGCCCCTTCGTGGGCGTGCCCTTGAACATCATATGCTCCATGAAATGAGTAAGGCCTGCCTGATCTGCCCGTTCATCCCTTGACCCAACATTGAACCAAAGCCCCAGGGAAACAGAGCGGACCCCGGGCATCGGGTAGGTTATTACGGTCATGCCATTGGCAAGCTCGGACTTGCGGTACAACACCCTTCACGCCTTCCTGAGATTCAAGTTACTGTTGCAGCGATTGCTTAAGCGCCTTTGCAAGCTGGTCGGGGCAGCTTGTGGGGCGCGGGCCGCATTTTATGCCCTCAAGGCGCTCTATCACCTCTTCGACGGGCATGCCCTCCACCAAAGCGGAAACGCCTTGGGTGTTGCCGTTGCATCCACCTTGGAATGCAACGTTGCGAACGATGCCGTCTTCCACCTCGAAGTTGATCGCCTTCGAGCAGGTGCCCTTAGTGATGAACGTGGACATTTTCACACCTCTTCCTTCAAAGAAAGCCTCCCGTCGATGACGGGAGGCTTTGCAGTTGACGTTGCGCTTGCTCGGACCAACAGGCTCTACGGCCCGAACGCAGGATAGCGATCCTGCAAAGCGAAACAGATTATAGCCTAGTGCTCGGCTCGATCGCCGTTGTTGCCGTGACGACGACGGGGCTTTCGGCCACCGTTGCCACGGGAGCCCTTGCGGTCGTCGTCATGATGACGAGCAGGGCGCTCGGAGCTTACCACATCGGGCTTGTCAACGCGGTCGAGGCTGATCTTGCCGTTGTCGGAAACCTCGATGACCTCAACCTTGACAATGTCGCCAATGCTCAGGACGTCTTCAACCTTGCCTACGCGGCCATTGGCCATGCGGGAGATGTGAAGAAGGCCGTCTTTGCCGGGCGTCAGGCGAATGAAGGCGCCGAAGTCCTTGATGCCGACGACCTCGCCGTCGTACACTTCGCCGACTTCCGGGACCTTCACGATGCCGAGGATGGCAGCCTTGGCAGCTGCGCCGCCCTCTTCGTCGATGGAGGCGATGCGAACCGTGCCGTCTTCCTCGATTTCGATGGTGGTGTTCGTTTCCTCCTGCAGGCCGCGGATCACCTTGCCGCCGGAGCCGATGACGTCGCGGATCTTATCGGAGGGGATATGGATGGTCTCGATGTGAGGCGCATAGGGAGAGATCTCGCTGCGCGGGGCATCGATGGCCTGCAGCATGTTCTCCATGATGAAGGCGCGGCCTTCCTTTGCCTGCTTCAGCGCACGCGCAAGGATATCGACGGAAAGGCCCTTTGCCTTGTTGTCCATCTGCAGAGCGGTGATGCCGTTGGCGGTGCCGCAAACCTTGAAGTCCATATCGCCCAGGAAGTCTTCCAGGCCCTGGATGTCTGAGAGGATGACGATGTCGTCGCCCTCCTTGATAAGGCCCATGGCGATGCCGGCAACCGGAGCCTTGATCGGAACGCCAGCGTCCATCAGGGCAAGAGTGGAACCGCAGGTGGAAGCCATGGAAGAGGAGCCGTTGGATTCCAGGATCTCGGAAACCACGCGGATTGCGTAGGGGAATTCCTCTTCATCGGGCAGCACGGGGATAAGGGCGCGCTCGGCAAGGGCGCCATGGCCAACCTCGCGGCGCTTCGGTGCGCCCATACGGCCTACCTCGCCGGTGCAGTACGGCGGGAAGTTGTACTGGTGCATGTAACGCTTGCCCTCGCACGGATCGATGGTGTCGAGGCGCTGCCATTCGTTGAGCATGCCCAAGGTGGCAACGGAAAGGGCCTGGGTCTGGCCGCGCTGGAACAGGCCGGAGCCGTGGACGCGGGGCAGATAGCCGGCTTTGATGTAGAGCGGGCGGATCTCGTCGCTGCGGCGGCCGTCGGCACGCTCGCCGGTCTCGATGACCATGGCGCGCATGGCGTGCTTTTCCAGCGACTTGAGGGCTGCGGCGATGTCGCTGCCCCATGCAGAGCGCTCTTCCTCGGTGAAGTCGTTTTCCTTCACGGAAGCCTTCAGGGCCTCTACCTTGCCCATACGGGAGAGCTTGTCGGCATCCTTGAGGGCTGCGGACATCTCGTCGAAATGGGCGTCAACGCGCTCGGCGATAGAAGGATCAGCAACGTGAACAGGCCATTCCTTGGGCTGAGGGTTAACCTTGGCCAAGAACTCGGACTGCTTGGCGCAGAATGCGGCGATAGCCTCCTGGCCGAAGGTCATGGCAGCGAGCATGTCGTCTTCGCTGATCTCCTGCGCACCGGCCTCTACCATGGAGATGTAGTCGGCGGTGCCGGCGATGGTGAGCTCCAGGTCGGAGTTCTCTTCCTCTTCATAGGTGGGGTTCACGATGAACTCGCCGGTGTCGATGTCGCGGCCGATGCGCACGCATGCGGCAGGACCGTCGAACGGGGCGCTGGCCACCATAAGGGCAGCGGAAGCGCCGGCGACCGAGATGGTGTCGGGGGGATTCTCGCCATCGACCACGAATGTGGTGGCAACGATGTGTACCTCCTGCTTGAAGCCGTCGACGAAGCCGGGGCGGATGGGGCGGTCGATCATACGGGCGGTAAGGATGCCCTTGTCGGATGCCTTGCCCTCACGCTTCAGGTAGCCGCCGGGAATGCGGCCAACGGCGTACATCTTCTCCATGAAGTCGACCGTAAGCGGGAAGAAGTCGTAATCCTTCTCCTGCTCGGAGATGACGGCGGTAACCAGGACGGTGGTGTCGCCGCAGGTAACCTTAACCGCGCCGGAAGCCTGCTTGGCAAGCTCGCCGGTGGAAAGCGTGTAATGCTTCCCGTAGAGGTCGAACGATTCGGTGATTTGTTCCATTCTTTCTTTCACTTCCCTTGCGCCCTATTGCGCAAAGCCTCTTTGCGCCCACTTTTCAGGCGCGCGAGCAGCAATGGCCTCCATTGCCGACCGCCGTATATACAAAAAGCCCGCTGTTGCGGGCTGATTGCTTAGATGTTGTCGCGAATGCCGAGCTTCTTGATGAGTTCGCGGTACTCAACAACGTCGCGGTTCTTGATGTACACGAGCAGGCGACGGCGCTTACCTACGAGCATGAGCAGACCACGGCGGGTGTGGTGATCCTTGGGGTGCTCCTTCAGGTGCTCGGTGAGGTTGCGGATACGCTCGGAGAGGATTGCAACCTGAACCTCTGCGCTGCCGGAATCCTGAGCGTTCTTGCCGTACTCGGCCATGAGCTCTGCAGTGCGTTCTTTGGAGATGCTAAGCTTGCTGGGCATCTTTCCACCTTTCTACATCTGATTTCCTTCAGACCGAGCAAACAAGCTGGTGGAGCATGAAAGCTAGGACTGAAGCCTTTCGTTGCTTTTTGCAACCCGAACAGTATACGCGAGGAACCTGACTGCCGCAGCGAGAATCTACGATGTGTGCGAACCGTGAAGATACAGGGCGCTTGCCGCAGCTCATTGGATCTTGGCAGCGCAACCTGCCGCCTCGCAGCGGTACCACTCGCCCAGCCCATCGCTGGGAATGGGTTTTGCAAGATAGAAGCCCTGGATGCGGTCGGCACCGAAGGAGACCACCGTTTGCGCCTGCTCGGCGGTCTCGATGCCTTCTGCAAGGATATCCTGGCCAAGCTCATGGAAGAACGGCGAGAGCGTTTGCGCCATGAGCTTGCTTTTCGGGTCGTCGGGCAAGCCGCGAACCAGGCTGCGATCGAGCTTCACCGCCTCGAACGGCATGTTGATCACCATCGAGAAGTTGGAGTAACCCGTACCGAAATCGTCGAGCAGGAACGAGAACCCGTGCTTGCGCATTTCCTCCATCGCAACGCGGGCAGCTGTTTCGCTTTCGGCCACCATGCGCTCGGTGATCTCGAACTTCAGGGCCGTTGGGCTTACGCCATAGCGATCAAGCACTTTCAAGATGCGGGGAATAAGGTTTTCCTGCAGCAGTTGCCTCGTGGTCAGGTTCACCGACACCGACTTCAGGCCCGGCACTTCCCCGCTGCCCAAGACGCGGCAGGCATCTTCAAGCACCTTCCACGTAAGCGAGTCGATGAAGCCGTTGCGCTCCGCTACGGGGATGAACTCGTCGGGAGAGATGCGCTTGCCCTCGAAATCGGTCATGCGCAAAAGGGCCTCGCATGAGTCGAAACCACCGGTGCTGCGATAGAACACAGGCTGATACCACACCTCGATGCGGTTGTTGTGCAACGCATACTTGATGGCATGGGACAGCTCTTCTTCCCGCTCGTAGCGGCGGATGGTAGCAGCGTCGAAGCGAACCAGGCTGCGATGCTCGTCCTTTGCCAGCTGCACGGTGTAATCCAGATGCTCTACCACTTCCTCGGTAGTCCACTGCTCGCCTTCGTTGCAGACCTCGGCAATGCAGTACTGAAGGCGAACAGCTCCCTCGTTCAGATGCCACTTCTTGTCCATGCAGGCCTGCACCTGCTCAATGCGCTGCTCTTGGACTTCCTTTCCCGCAGCGGGCATAAGCAAAAGGAACTCCACGCTGTTGTAGCGGAACACGCGGGAACGGGGAATAAGCTCGCGCAGGCGATTGGCGACGATGAACAGCATGGCATCGCCGCCATCATGACCGTAGATATGGTTGATCTGGGCAAAATGGCGAAGGGCAACCACTATTATCTGGAAGTTCTCTTTCCGGGAAGTGCGGTGGTCCATCTCGTTCACGAAGCTGCGCCGGTTCGAGACGCCCGTCAGGGGTTCGGTTTCAACGCGAATGCTCTGGAAGTTGATGAAGCACACCAGGTTAACAACGGCGGCGATGGTGCCGTTCATGAGCTGATCTTTGAAGGTGACCTGGAAAAAGACCAGAAGCAGCACCAATGCAGGTGCGCTAAGGGCGATACGGGTTACCGCCGTGCCGACGCTCTTCCGGTTCGCGATGTAGGAAGAGCACACCAAGAAGGCCCCGAACAGGGGAACGAGGTACACCATGGCGTTCAAGGGGCCGCGCGAGTAGCAGCCATGTTCGTCGACGCTGAAGAAAAAGCCTCCGAACAGGTTCAGCACAAGCAGAAGAGCGAACAGCACCAAGATAACGGTGAGCAGGATGCGACAGCCCTTAAGGATGCGCTCGTTGCTTGAGAACTCGAACACCCGGCACACAAGGAAATAGGTGATCGCCAAAGACATAGCGATGGTTACCAGGAAGTACGCAGTATTAACCGCGTAGTTGAGCGCAATCGGGCATTCCGGTCCCGCATTTATGGCAAATACCGTGCCGAAATCAAGAAGGATGGAAACGGCCGTAAGCCCGAGGCAAGACCAAAACAGGTTGCGACGTTTCGAGCGCGGCTGCTGAGGATCGAAGAAGAAGAGCGCGATGATGGCCGTGAAGAGCAGAGCCAGAAACTCTGAAACCAATGACCATTCATTCATGTTCAACCCCTCCAATCTTTATCTCAACGGTGAAGAATTATACGAGCCTCAACTGAAATTTGAAGCAACTTCTAAGCGCAAATTCCGCAGAAGCGGCTCTGAGGGCGGTAACCGCGCATCACAAGGGGTTGGAGACAAGGAAATCCAACGATTTCAGCCGCAAACCTAAATGCTGGCGAATCCAGATTTGCAAGAAACGCAGCAGTTCCAGGCACGTGCGCGGATCTGCGTCGAATTGGCCAATCTGGGCAAAAGTAGAGAACAGGAGCGAATGGAGCCAAGCAAGAAGGCTGCCTTCGACGCGCATAGCCTCGAAAGAGGGCGCGCACGCCGAGCACAGAACACCGCCTTCCAGAACAGAGAACGGAACCGTCTCCGAACCGCCGGGAAGCCGAAGTGCCTTTCCGCAGGAAACGCAGGCATCCAACCGAGGGCGGAACCCCAGAACAGCAAGCGACTTGAGCAATTGGGCCGAAGTTATCAGGGGGTGAGGGCAAGCTGCCCCTCCAAGCGCAGAAAGCGCAGCGCACGACATGGGAAACAGACGCTCGTCCTGCAGCCCTGCCTGGGTTGCCCGATCGAGCAGCTCCACAATCGGCGCAGCCGCCTGCATAAGCGAGATATCGTTGCGCAGATGGGCGTTTCCCTGAACAAGCCGCGCCTCTTTCACTATGTCGAGCGAACGGCCCTGGGACAACAGAAGATCGCAGACCGCGTACACCTCCAAGCGCGATGAAAAGGGAGAGCTGGGTTTTCGGGCACCCTTGGCAATCGCGCGGACCTGGGATCCGTTTTCGGCAAGCAGCGTGCAGATAACGTCGCTTTCGCCCAACTTGGTGCGCCGCAGCACCAAGGCATGAAGGCTGTAGGTCTTAGAGGCCACGGAGCTTATGCGCCCTCGCCGTAACCGAAGCGGCGGATCTGGTTAAGGTCGCGGCGCCAGTTCTTACGCACCTTCACCCGTAAGTCCAAGAACACCTTCTGGCCAAGCAGCGTCTCAAGGTCTTCGCGGGCCTGGGTTCCCACGCTCTTGATGGCGCCGCCGTTCTTGCCGATGATGATGCCCTTCTGGCTTTCGCGTTCCACGTAGACCGAGGCGTAGATTCGCTGCAGGTTCTTCCTGCGGTTGTA
>CAVDWN010000067.1:0-6617 GCA_963612535.1 Sphaerochaetaceae bacterium | reverse complement strand
GTCATGGCGTACTTCAAGATGACGTAGGGCTTGCCGGTTTCGATGTAATGGAAGAACGCGCGGTTGATTTCCTGGCACTCTTCCGCCAGCACGCCTTGGGCCACCTCGATCCCAGCGGCCTCCAACTGGGCAACGCCGCCACCGTCGACCTTCGGGTTCGGGTCGGGCGCGCCCATGACCACACGGGCAATGCCGGCCTCGATGATGGCCTCCGTGCACGGTGGGGTCTTGCCGGTATGGCAGCAGGGCTCGAGCGTAACGTAGATGGTTGCCCCCGCAGGGTTTTCCCCACGCTTGCGGCAATCGGCCAGCGCCTGACGCTCGGCATGGAGCTCGCCGAAGCAAGGATGCCAACCTTCGCCGATGATGCGCCCATCCGAAACGATGACGGCGCCCACCAACGGGTTCGGATTCACCCAACCCGCACCGCGCATGGCAAGCTCCAAGGCACGGCGCATGTAATCCTGGTCGGTCAAAGAGATGCACCTCCTTTCATGTTCATCGCGAATACCATCTTGGGTTGCGATGATGCGGAGATGCCAAAGAAAAAGCCCTGGAACAAAACGTTCCAGGGCTTTCTGAATGACAGGTAGATGTGGCGGTTAGCCACCTGCGTCATCGTCTTCTTCCATCCGGACTGTAACCGTTGGCTCTGGATTTTCACCAGATCAGCCTTGCTGTTGCAAGGGTCGCGGGCTTTGCGCCGCCAGCTTTCCGAGCTGCTTCGCATTACCGCCAGTGAGGAATTGCACCTCGCCCTGAAGACCGTATTCATGTTTTACGAGGGCTACTATAGCGCACTATAGCAACCCGTCAAGCAAAAAGCCGCGAACGCTTCCGTTCGCGGCTTTTCGGCGCATTGTCGAAAATGAGCCCTGCTCAGATGAAACCGAGGGATTACAGGTCCTTGGAACCCTCCACACGGCCTTCCAGGTATGCCCAGAAATCATCCACGTCCTGCTGGATCTCTTCGATCAGAGCCTCGTTGCCGGGCTTGAACAGGTGCTTGAAGCGACCCTGCGGCTTCAGGAAGTCCTTAACCGGGATAAGGTTCTTGTCGCGAACCGGGGTGAGCTTCCATTTGCCGTTCTCCACCTCGAACAGCGGCCAGAACTTGGAGTTCACCGCCATGCGGCAGATCTCGGCGGTCTGGCTGGAGTCGATGCGCCAACCGCGCGGGCACGGGGCCATGACGTTCAGGAACGCCGGGCCGTCGACCGCGATGGCCTTTTCGGCCTTGTTCACCAGGTCGCGCCAGTTGCCAACCGTTGCCTGTGCAACGTAGGGAACACCGTGGGCGGCCATGATGGAGGTAAGGTCCTTGCGCTTCTGGGGCTTGCCCTGCTGAACCTTGCCTACCTCGGAAGTGGTGGCCCATGCGCCCTTAGGGGTTGCCGAAGAACGCTGGATGCCCGTGTTCATGTAAGCGCCGTTGTCGTAGCACACGTACACGATGTCGTGGCCGCGCTCCATTGCGCCGGAAAGCGACTGCAGGCCGATGTCGTAGGTGCCGCCGTCGCCGCCGAAGGCAACGAACTTGATCTTCTTATCGGCAGGGATCTTGCCTGCACGCTGAAGGCCCTTGTATGCAGCCTCTACGCCGGAAATGGTGGCGCCGGCGTTGGCGAACGCATTGTGGATGAACGGCACGTTCCATGCGTTGTCCGGATAGATGGAAGTGGAAACCTCCAGGCAGCCCGTTGCAGAGCAGCACACCACGTCGTAGTCGTTGCGGCCCATAAGGACCTGGCGCACCGCGATGGACGCGCCGCAGCCGCCGCACAGGCGATGGCCGGGAGCCAAGTCGTCGGGGCGAGCGGAAAGTTGCTTGATGTTAGCCATTAGATGCCCCTTACTCTTCGATGCCGAGATACTTGATGGAACCGTCGCCCTTGCCGGCAGCGCGCTGCTCGAGCTCGGTGAACACGGTGTTCATCTGCTCAAGGGTGATGTCTGCGCCGCCAAGGCCAACAACGTAATCGTTGACCAGGGCATCCACGCCGTTCGCCTGGAACGCGGAGCGAACCTCCAGCGCCAGCGGGGCGTGCGGGGAACCGAAGGAATCGGAGCGGTCGAGCACGGCGACGGCCTTTGCGTTCTTGCACGCTTCGGCAATCTGCTTGGCCGGGAACGGACGGAAGATGCGCGGACGCACAACGCCGACCTTCATGCCCTGCTCGCGAAGCTTGCGGGCCTGGAAGCGGGCATTGCCGGCGCAGGAGCCAAGGACCACCACGATGTAGTCGGCGTCTTCAGTGCCCCATGCGTCAACCAGGTCGAACGGACGGCCGGTGATCTGGGCCCATTCCTTGCCGTGGCGCTCGAAGGCCTCCATGGCGTTGTCGAGCGCATGGCGCTCGGTGAGCTTGTACTTCATGTAGCCGTTGCCCAGCGTGGCGAACATGCCCTGACCTACCGGGTTCTCGGTATCGAGCAGCGGGTACTTCGGCTGGTAGTCGCCCACGAAGGCCTTCACCGTCTCGTCTTCCTCCATCACGCAGCAGTCCATGGCGTGCGTGGTAACGAAGCCGTCGAGCGTGGTGAGCACCGGCAGAAGGACATTCGGATCTTCGGCGACCTTGAAGGCAACGATGGTGTTGTCGTAGGCCTCCTGCGCGGTTTCGGCGAACATCATGCCCCAGCCGCAATCGCGGGCGCTCATGATGTCGGAGTGGTCGCCGTGGATGTTGATGGGCGCAGAAAGCGCGCGGTTGGCGTTGGCCATAACGATGGGGCAACGCATGCCGGCGGCGATGTGCAGCTCCTCCCACATGTAGGCCAAGCCCTGGGAGCTGGTAGCCGTGGCAACGCGTGCGCCGGCAGCGGAAGCGCCGATGCAAGCGGAAAGCGCGGAATGCTCCGATTCAGTGGGCACGTACTCGGTGGTAACCTTGCCGTCGGCCACGAACTTCGCATAGCCCTCCACAATGGTGGTCTGCGGGGTGATGGGGTAAGCCGCCATAACGTCGGGGTTCACCTGACGGAACGCATCGGCCACCATCTGGTTGCCCGTGGCAGAGAACATCTTCTTTTCAGCCATGGTTACTCCCCCTTCGCTTCGTTGGCCTGGGCTTCAGCTTCGGAGATAAGCTCCAGTGCGCCGAACTTGCATTCCTGCACGCACACGCCACAGCCCTTGCAGTGGAACAGGTCGATGCCGGTCATAGCGCCGTCCTTCACCTCGATGGAGGAATCGGGGCAGTAGGCCCAGCACAGCATGCAGTTCGAGCACTTCTCGGAATCCCAAATGGGACGGTTGGAACGCCAGCCGCCGGTGTAGCAGTTGGTGGAAGTGCCGCCATCGGGGCACACATAGCCAGTGGGGAAATCCTCAGGCTTCCAGTTGTCGTAGTTGGAGCCGTCGAAACCGTACTTGGACATTACTCTTGCACCTCCTGGTATGCGCGCTCAACGGAGGCGAGGTTCGCATCGATCATTTCCTGGGAGAACTTCTTGCCGAAGGTGATAACCAGGCGCTCCTTTACCTTTTCCAGCGGGAACAGGCCAGTGATCTTCGCCAGTGCGCCAACGATAGGGGTGTTGGGCATGTCCTTCTTGATGGTGGCAAGTGCGATGCCGGAAGCATCCACCACGGCAACGCGCATGCTTGCCGGGGCGTTGACCGCCGCACGGGCTTCTTCAGCAGTCATCGTGGTGTTGAACAGAAGCACGCCGTCTTCGGGCATGCCCTCCATAACATCGGTGGAATCCAGCAGGGTGTCGTCCATGATGATGACGATATCGGGGTTCTGGATATTGTTGTGAACTTCAATGGGGTCACTGGATACGCGCGTATACGCCTTCAGGGGTGCTCCCGTACGCTCCGGGCCATATTCGGGCATAGCCTGGATGTAGTTGCCCTGCAGCAGTGCCGTGTCCGCGACAAGCTTCGCCGCCGTAACCGCACCTTGGCCAGCACGTGCATGCCAGCGGATTTCGGTCAACTGTGACATACCTCTCCTCTCGCTTAGGTTTGCTTTGAACAAGCACCCTAATTGTAGGAAGCGGCAGAATTCAGCCCTTGGGGGTTTCCAAACATGCAGCCTATGGCTCGGTGGACGGAAATCGCCAAATGTGGGTGGTTGAGTTCAAGGGGCGAACGGCACCGCCAGCAGCGAACACCGCGAAACCCAAGCGAAACGAAAAATGGGGAAAATAGTGCTTCCTTGCCAAAAAGGGGCTCACACGTTAAGGGCCAAGGCGCGTGCGCCAACCTTATGCGGCCCACGATGAAACCCATGGCGATCGACGCTCAGGCAGTCGTATCGGCAAGCCCCGCGGCCAGCCCCGTGCCTAAGAGACCCAACAACGGCGCTTCCGTTGGCTACGTCCAGAACTCAACCGTTTCGATAAGATCTTGGTAGGCCCAGTCGTACACATCGGAATACCATCCCGTTTCGGGGATGAAGCACACCAAGGTGGAATAGACCAAGCTGATGAACACCAGCACACCCACCACGCGGAGGAACATCTTATGGGCAAATGCCTTCGAGACAGTGCGCTCGCCTAGCGCCGGCAGCGGTTCTGCGCCCTTGGTATCCGCCAATGCATCGTTGGCAACAAAGCAAAGCAATACGGCGGGAACAAGCAGCAGGATGCTGAAGTCGGCGGTATAGCGCTGCAGGATGCCGGCCATTTCGGCATCCAGGCAGGCAACAACAAGGCCCGACGCCAACATGGTGAGCACAACGCTGGCCACGGTATGAGTGGAGCGCACGTTGAATCGATACGCCAAAATGGGCTTTGCGAAGGCGATAACCCAAAGAATAGGCAAGCACACGAATATGCCGCCGAACGTAACCTCTTTGATGGTTTGACCCAGGTACGTGGTGTCGAACGTGGTTGGCTGCAGCCACGGGAACACGCCGGTGGTTGTGGGAGTCTGCAGGAAATAGGCGAACAGCGCCGGCAGCAATCGGCCGGCATTCATGCCACGCTGGGTCATGTCGTTGACCGTAAGGTTGTAGTTCGCCCCGAAATCAGTGAACGAGCCGAACCGGGCACGGTTGTACAGCATCACGCCTATGGCAATCACAAAGTACGGAGCCAGCAGGCACGCAAACTCGCGCGCACCCCGCTTGCTGAACAGATGGCGTTCCGTAATGAACCGACGCCAGAACAAGGGGAAGGCCAGAAGCGAGAATATCAAGAACTGCGGGCGGCACGGCACAACCAGGGCCATGCACAGCGAGCCGGCCAAGTACCATCGGCCAGCGTTCTTCTCCGATCGGCCGCGCATCCAGAAGTACAGGCCCCATACCGTAAAGGCCAGCGCCATCGAGATGGGCAGCGAATAGAACGTGGGGAATTTCGCCAGGTACAGGATGCCGGAACAAGCAACGAGCGGCATCTGCAGCAAAAGGAACAAGCCAAGGCTTACCCGCTTGAAGTGATGGCGGGCAAATCGGTCCATAAGGGCAGTGATGCCAAGCGTGAACATGATGCAGGCAATCAATACGCCGATTGCGGTTGGGAAGCTCGAGCCCGTAAGCAGATAGAACGGCAAGTAGAACAGCAGAACCGGAAGCACGCCGAAGTACACGTAGTAGTGGCCGTCGTAGAAGGCGACGTCGAACAGGTAGCTCTCCCCCGTTTGCTTCTGCAGCTCGTCTCGGGCGCCCTTATCGTAGGGGTTGTCCATATCCACAAGCCATTCGGGCGGCTCAGTATCAAGGTAGAGCTGCCCATGCGTCATGGCCTTGGCAAGCTCGGCATACTGCTGCGCATTGTCGCCGCCCACTTTATAGGTGTTGACGATGCTATGGCCATCCCATGAACCGGAGTTGTACGAGGAAGTGGCAATGCCAACCTGGTTGGAGCCCAAGAACAAATAGGCGGAAAGAACCAGCACCTCGCAAGCGGTAGCAAGCACGATAACCGCACGCGAAAAGCGCGGGTGCTCCCTTACCAGACAACGGTAAATGCTCGACTTGGGGCGGAACACATACACCAACAGCAACACGGCAAACGTAACGAAGAAGCGCAAGCCATTGAAATCAAAGGGCTGGCGATCGTTTATCACCACCGAATACAAGGAAACAGGATAGCTGGTGTCTTCGCCGACGATCTCTATACGAAGGTTTTGGATCTTACCCGAGCTCTGCAGGTAAAGATACTGGCTCTGCTCGCTGGCGGTAGACACATCGACCTCCGGCACGCCGAATGTGTATTCCGTGGTAGAGAAATAGGTTTCGTGAGCATCATCGGTAAAGCTGATCTTGATCTTCAGGTTCTGCGCAGCCTGAGAGTTGTCCAAGTCAAGGTGGATGCTGTTCACCACTTTGTTCAGGTCGTAGAAATCAATGGCTGAATTCGACTCGGTGAACTTGTACTTAACCGAATGCCCCAAACCGAAGTCGGAAGTACCCGTATCAGTGGTTTCAAGCGTTGTGATCCTGTCTGAAAGGTCAACCGGCTCGTATCCCAAGGAACGGAAATAGTTCATGTTGAAAAGGAAGACCTCCAGCAGTAAGGCAAGTATCGCGACGGCAACGACGCGAACAGCCACATGCTTGATCCTGGAAGCATTGCTCGCAACTATCTGGATGAACTCATCCGCTATATCCTCAATCGGTCTCATGGATACAGATTGTATCAATATCGAACATAGAGCACGA
>CAVDWN010000066.1:0-6621 GCA_963612535.1 Sphaerochaetaceae bacterium | reverse complement strand
CTAAAAATAGAGTGCTAACGCGTAACGCAACTGTAGCCAGAATACAAAAACGCCCTGAGCTTAACGGCTCAGGGCGATTAGAAAAATCTACTTAGAGGCTTCTGTCCTCATATGAGGAAACAGCAGCACATCGCGGATGCTGGGCTGGTTGGTAAGGAGCATCACCACGCGGTCTACGCCGATGCCGATGCCGCCGGCGGGCGGCATGCCGTATTCAAGGGCGCGCACGTAGTCGGTGTCGTACTCCATGGCCTCTTCATCGCCGGAGGCCTTTTCCTCCATCTGCTTCTGGAAACGCTCGGCCTGATCAACCGGGTCGTTCAGCTCGCTGAAGGCGTTGGCGTACTCGTGGCCGGCGATAACCAGCTCGAAGCGGTCGGTAAGGCGCGGCTCGTCTTCGAAGCGCTTGGCCAGCGGGCTTACCTCTACCGGGTAGTCAACCACGAACGTGGGGTTCACGATGGTGGGCTCGCCGATCTCGTCGTACAGCTCGGCAATCAGCTTGCCGGCAGTCCAAGCCTCGTTAACCTCGATGCCGTTCTTCTTGGCCAGCTCGGCAAGATGGTCTACCGGGGTATCCAAGGTAACCTCTTCGCCCAGCGCATCGGAGACCACCTTGGTCATGGGGATGGAAGGCCACTCACCCGAAAGGTCGATGGTCATGCCCTGGTACTCCAGCTGCTCGCTTTCGTTCACGGCGGCATTGGCGGCCTTGATAACGCCCTGGGCCAACGCCTTCATGCCCTGCAGGTCGTTGAAGGCGCAGTAGGCCTCCATCGAGGTGAACTCGGGGTTGTGCGTGGGGTCCATGCCCTCGTTGCGGAAGATGCGGCCGATCTCGAACACGCGCTCGAAGCCGCCCACCAGCAGGCGCTTCAGGTGAAGCTCGGTGGCGATGCGCAGGTAGTTTTCCTGATTCAGCGCATTGAAATGCGTGATGAACGGCTTGGCGGTTGCGCCGCCCTGGATGGTTTGCAGGATGGGCGTTTCCACCTCGTAGTAGCCGTCTGCCTCCATGTAGCGGCGGAATGCCGAAAGGATCTTCGAGCGCTTCACGAAGGTGGCATACACGTCTTCGTTGGCAATGAGGTCCACATAGCGCTGACGGTAGCGGATCTCCTTGTCGGAAAGGCCATGGAACTTCTCGGGCAGGGGGCGCAGGCTCTTGGAAAGCAGCTCGAAGGAATCTACCGCAACGGAAAGCTGGCCACGGCGCGTGCGCATCATCAGGCCGCTCACGCCGATCCAGTCGCCCAGGTCCAGGTCCTTCATCTCGGCGAAAGCCTCTTCGCCCAGCGCGTTGATGCGGCAGAACAGCTGGATGCGGCCGGTGGAGTCCATAAGCTCGAAGAAGATGATCTTGCCCTGGGCGCGCTTGGCCATAACGCGGCCGGCCACGGCAACGCGGTCTTCCGTGTTGGCGCCGTCTTCCAAATCGGCGTACTTGGCGTCAAGGTCGGCGATGTGATGCGTGTAGGCGAAGGCGCGGCCGTAGGGGTTCTTGCCTGCGGCGATCAGCGCCTCGCGCTTGGCGCGGCGAACCTCGATGGGATCGTCTTCGATAACCTGCTCGTTGTTTTCCTCGGCCATTTAGGCTGGTCTCCTTCTACGTGTTTATGCGGCGTAACAGCAAACGCGCCAACAAGGCCACCGGCCCGTTGGCGCCATGCGATGGTGGTAGCTCCTAGTGCTCGATCTTCAGGATCTTCGCCTTGATCTCGCGGCCGGTGGGGCCCTGAGCAGCTACTTCTTCGCCCTTCTTGTGGCCAAGCAACGCAGCGCCAACCGGGCTCTCGTTGGAGATCTTGCCCTGGGAAGAGTCGGCCTCGGCGCCGCCCACGATGGTGAACACGCGCTCGCGGCCGCCCATTTCCACGGTAACGGTGGAGCCGATGTTCACGACGCCCGTCTTCTTCGGGGCGTCCACAACCGTGGCCTCGCCCAGGATGCGCGTGATCTCTGCGATGCGAGCCTCGTTCGCGCTCTGCTCGTTCTTGGCGTCGTCGTACTCGGAGTTCTCGGAGATGTCGCCGAACTCACGGGCAACGCGGATGCGGTCGCCGATCTCTGCGCGCTTCTCGGTTTCCAGGAAATGAAGCTCTTCCTCGAGCTTTTCCTTGCCTTCTTGAGTAAGAACGTAATTGTTGTCCATGGTTTTACACCCCTCGGCCGTATACCCCGGCCACTTCCTTTCCTATACCCGCGAAAAGGGCGCGCCGAAGCGTGCCCTTTCGTACCTGAGATGTGAAGCCGACCGAAATCTAGGCTTCTTCCTTTTTCGCCTCTTCAGCCGAAGGCGCAGGCTTTGCGCCCGGTGCAGGCTTGTCGATAACCTCAACCTCGATCTCTTCTTCGGCCTTGGCCTTGGGAGCCTCGGCTTCAGCTTCTTCGGCCTTCTTGCCGCCGCCCAAGCCTTCGCGAAGGTTCTTCACGGCCTTGCCGATGGCAGTACCGAGCTTGGGAAGGTTCTTAGGTCCGAACAGAACAAGGATAACGATGAGGATGATGGCGATCTCTAAGGGGCCAAAAGGTCCGATCTTCATGAAACACCTCCGTGTTCACGGGTGGCGCCGAACTATGCGCTGCCCTCTTGATGCGAGTAACCGAAGCCACTCTAACAAAAAAGAGCGGTACCCTTTGCAGGATACCCCTCAGTGGTTGCAATGGTCGGGATGACAGGATTCGAACCTGCGACCTCTGCGTCCCGAACGCAGCGCTCTACCAAGCTGAGCCACATCCCGTTTGTGATTTAGCGGGTGCTATAGTACCACACTTCCCCGGAAAGCAAAGAGGGCGCCGAAGCACCCTCCACAACTTGAAGACGGTTGTTCCCTACCGGCGTTCCTACCCCGTGTAGCGCACGTACCACATGCCGGAATGCACGGCGCTGATCTTCACCACGTCACCCGTGTGCGGGGCATGGATCATCTGGCCGTTGCCGATGTACACGCCGGTGTGATGGCTGTTCAGGGCGAAGTCGCCCGGCTGCGGGTCGGTTACGCGCGTCCAGCCCTCCATGGTGTAGGTGGTGCACCAATGGTTGCCCATGACGCCGGTGATGCAATAGCCCACCAGGCCCGAGCAGTCGAAGGAATTGGGGCCGGCAGCGCCCCACACATAGGGCTTGCCCAGCTGGGCGTAGGCGCGGTCTACCACGGTATTGCCGGTAACCGACTGCACGGCGCTGTTGTTCACCGCCGAAGAGCTGCCAGAGGAAGAAGCGGCGGCTGCAGCTGCTGCCGCGGCGGCCTGACGCGCCTGCTCGGCAGCTTCCTCTTCCTTGCGCAGAAGCTCTTGAGCTTCGGCAGAAAGGGTGTCGTAGGCGGTTTGCAGCTCGGCAGTGGTGGCCTCTGCCTGATCCTTTACCTGCTTGGCCTCCTCGGACTTCTGGGCAGCGACTTCAGCCTGCTGCTCGGCTTCCTGCTCGGCGGCCTCAAGCTCCTCGCGCGCAGCCTTGGTCTGGGAAACCAGGTTCGCGTCGTTCTCGTTGAGCTTTTCCAGCGTGTTCCAGGTGGTGGCGAATTCCTCGAACGAGGAAGAGCCCAGGATCACATCGATGAAGCTGGTGTCGCCGGAGCGGTACATGCTGCGGGCGCGGTCTCCCAGCTTTTCCTGGTAGGAAGCGATTTCCTTGGATTTCTGCTGTACCTTTTCCTTGGCCTGGTCCACGCGCTTTTCGGCGGCCTGCTGCTCGTCGAGTGCCTGGTAGTAGTCGTTGGAAGCCTTGTCCAACTGCTCCTGCATGTTGTTGAGCTCGGTCAGCTTTGCCTGGGCTTCCGCCTGCTTTTCGGCAGCGGTAGGGTCGGCCATGGCGGCAGAGGCAGGTACGGCAAGCGCAGCTGCCAGCAAAACGGCCATGCCAGCCGATGCGCATGCGCGCTTGTGCGATGCGAATGAGATACCCATCGTAAGGTCCCCCTTGGTGGTTGCGTTTTATTGGTACGTTTAAGCGATAGGTAGGTCTAGCTTAGCGGGGTGCGGCACTGCCCTACAACACCGAACACAAAATCACCCCTAAACCACCAGTGTGGCGTTTCGCGAAAACAATCGCGCGGTCCGGCACAGGACGAAGGAAAAGCGCCCAATGCAAGCGCAGCCGCCGAGGATCCACTCCGCACTCCAGACATTCCAAAGCACGCGACTGCAAGCCGCCGTTCGAATAGGATCGCGACTCGCATCCACCCCAACACGAAACACCGGCAAACTCTCCGGGGATCCCTCACGCCTGGCGTGCCAAATCACACCGCCGCACGCGCCGCCCTCGGGCAAAGAAAAAGCCCGCCGAAGCGGGCTTTATGAATGCGGTTGTTTGCTGCTTGCTAGTAGCGAACGTAGACCATGTTGCTTCGTACCGAACCGATCTTCACCACGTCACCCGTCTGGGGAGCGTGGATCATCTGACCGCCGCCGATGTAGATACCGCAATGGTTTGCGTTAACGCAGATGTCGCCCGGCTGCGGGTTGGACACATGCGTCCAAGTCAAGAACGTGTAGGTGGTGCCCAGGCGGGTGTAGCTGCCGGTAAGGCAGTAGCTTACCAAGCCGGAGCAGTCGAAGGAGTTCGGGCCGACGGCGCCCCACTCATAGGGCTTGCCCATCTGGGAGTAAGCACGGTCTACCACGGTGTTGCCCGTTACCGTCTGGGTCTTGTTGTTGTTCGTGTTGCTGCTGGAATTGCTGCCGCTGTTCGAGTTTGAGTTGGAACCGCTGTTGCTGTTGTTATTGGAGCTGTTATTGCTCGAGGCATTGCTGCCCGCATTGCCGCTTGCTTCGGCTGCGGCAGCTGCCTGCTGCTGAGCCTGCTCGGCTGCGGCCTGCTCCTGCTGCACCAGAGCCTGAGCCTCGGCGGAGAGATTGTTGTATACCGACTGCATCTCGGATGCCTTGGTCTCAGCGCTAGAAGCGATGGACTTGGCTTCCTCGGCCTTGTCGGAGGCTACCTGAGCCTGCTCCTCTGCTTCCTGCTTGGCAGTTTCCAGCTCCTGGCGAGCGGTCTTGGTCTCGGAAACCAGCTCGGCGTCGTTGCTGTTCAGGGTTTCCAGCATGTTCCAAGTGGTTGCGAACTGCTCGAAGGAAGAAGCGCCCAAGATAACGTCGATGAAGCTGGTGTCGCCAGAGCGGTACATGTCGCGAGCACGCTCGCCCAAACGCTGCTGATCTTTTTCGATCTGAGCGGACTTCTCTTCGATCTTGGTCTGGGCCTCGGCTACCTTGGCCTCGGCATCGAGCTGCTCCTGATGGGCGGCCTCGTAGTTGGCCGTAGCCTGGTCGAGCTCGGACTGGTATTGGTTCAGCTTCTCGAGCGCAGCATTGGCTTCCGCCTGCTTGTCGTCGGAAGGGGCGGCGTATGCGTTTGCCACCGGAATGGAAAGGCCAACAGCCAGAACCGCTGCAACCGCAGCGTTCATCATTGCTTTAGGTTTAGATATGCGCATCTGTTCTTTCATTTATAGAGCCTCCTAGCGCTTTCGCGTTGTTCCTGCACATCAAAGCGTTTTGCTGCGCAGAAATCAGCTTCGGCAATGGTATCAAAGCCCCGTTCCACAAGGCAAAATAATGTGAAGGGGCACTTCATAACACCAGGTAAGGTAGGCAGCGCTGGCTCTGTGCGAGTATCGAAGCGCGCTCGCTTGCAACAGCGAGTGTGCCCCGCAATACGCCGCACCTGGCACCACCCGGTACCGTGGCAAGAAACAGCAGGGTATCGTTTTAGAACAAGTTCATTTTTATTGATGATTCGAAGATGAAGTGCGTTATGCTAATAACAAGAAAACGGTTGACGAGGGGATTTGAGAAACCGTTTCTCACCGAACGCAAGGCAGGGGTCGCGCTCCACGCAGCACTCTGCTTCACGCATCCACATCGGTTGGCCCCGGTTTCCGCAACATCGCTCGTCAATCAAACAGTTCGTTCCAGTATGAGAGGTGAAATCATGGAAATCACCATCACCGGCCGCAAGATGCCCATCACGGATGCTATCCGCTCCTACGCCGAAGAGAAGATCGGCAACTCCATGAAGGTCATGGACATCAACCCCCTTACCGCCGAGGTAGTGCTCCAGGTAGAGAAGAACCCTGCCAACCCCACTCCTTGCAAGTGCGAGGTAACCATGCGCGCACGCGGCCACGTTATCCGCGTTGAGGAAAACGAGGAAACCATGTACGCGGCCATCGACGTTGCCGCCGCCAAGGTGCTTCGCCAGCTGCGCAAGTTCAAGACCCGCGTTATCGACAAGAAGATCGCCAGCGCCCCCAGCAAGGCACAGGCTGCCGGCGAGCTTGACCTCGATGGTCTGATGAGCGAGCTTTCCCAGGACGACGAAGTGGTACGCGTGAAGGAACTGGTTCTGGAGCCCCTCACCGAAGAAGAGGCGCTCATCCAGATCGACCTTCTGGGCCACGACTTCTTCGCCTTCATCGATCGCGACACCAACGCCGTGAACATCCTGTACCGCCGCGAGCATGGCGGCTACGGCCTGCTGAAGGCCAAGGACGAGTAAACCCGCCCAGCCCAAACGCAACAGAGGGTCGCTCACCAACGTGAGCGACCCTCTTTCTTTATGCTCAGATTTTCTATTCGCCGTCGGTGATGCGGCTGAGGAACGCCTTGGTGCGGTTGTGC
>CAVDWN010000065.1:0-6659 GCA_963612535.1 Sphaerochaetaceae bacterium | reverse complement strand
CGCGCACAAAAAGCGGCCATCCCTTACAATCAGATGTGCTTTGAGCCCAAGGCTTTCGTTGCTGCGCCCAAAGCCCGCACCGAAGGGCATTGCCAAACGCCATCGGTGCCTACCTGGCCAATTAGGAAAGGACATTACTTGAAGGTTCGAAAATCGAAACCTCACAGTAATTAGCCTTCGGCCCCCGCATTCGCACTTGCGCATCATGTGGCGGTCGAGGGACGACTGCGACATGAACGTACTGCGCCCGCCGGCGCTTGTCTTGCGCTGAGCACACCGTGCCCGCAAAACAAGGCTGACAGCGCGCGGTTCACCAAGGGGGAATTGCATGCTCTACCTATCTCAGATGCTCGGCGAGCCCGTCATCGACGCCAACGGCGAGAAGATCGGCTCCATTTCCGACCTCGCCATCCAAACCGGCGAAGTGTTCCCGCGCATCACCAGCCTGGCCTTCCGCGGCCCAGGCAAAACGCCCTTCATGATCTCGTGGCGAAAGTACGTCGACAGCTTCAGCGAGGAAGACGGCATCCGCCTGAAGGTTGACCGAACCGCCATCCGCTTCAGCTACCTGCAGCCCGCCGAGGTTCTTCTGGCGCGCGACCTGCTTGACCGCCAGATCGTGGACACGCAGGGCATGAAGGTCGTGCGCGTAAACGACCTGAAGCTCTCCGAATCGGGCACGCAGCTTCGCCTGCTGGGCGCCGAAGTGGGCATGCGCGGCATCCTGCGCGGGCTGGCCCCCTGGGTGGAAAAGGCGGCATGCGGCGTTGCCAAGGCGTTCGGAAAGAGCATCGACGAGCGCCTTATCGCCTGGAACTACATGGAGCTGCTGGACCGCGACCTTTCGAAGGTGCAGCTTTCCGTTTCCCATACCCGCCTGGAGGAACTGCACCCCGCCGACGTGGCCGACATCCTGGAGCAGCTCGACCCGAAGCAGCGCGCCAACGTGTTCCAGCACTTGGACGACGCGCAGGCCGGCGACGCCATCTCCGAGATGGAAGACGAGTTCCAGGCCGACATCATCGACGGCTTGGACGAGAACCGCGCTTCCCGCCTTCTGCAGGACATGGACCCCGACGACGCCGCCGACATCGTGGGCGACCTTCCCTACGAAAAGGCCGAAACCCTGTTGCGCCTGATGGGCGTGGAAGACGCCGCGGAGATCCGCAAGCTTCTGGGCTACAAGGAAGACACCGCCGGCGGCCTGATGACCACCCAATACGTGGCCATGCACACCACCGACACCGTGCAGGAAACCACCGAAGTGCTGCGCGGGCTCGACGAAGACCACCCCACCGTGAACTACGTGTACGTGCTGGACGAATACGACAAGCTGGTGGGCGTGCTCTCGCTGCGCACCCTGGTGCTGGCGAAGGACGACACCCCGCTGTCCGAGATCATGTTCGACGAGCTGATTACCTCGCTGCCCGAGGAATCGGAAGACGAGGTTGCCGCCGACATCTCCAAGTACGACCTGATGGCCATGCCCGTGGTGAACGAGCAGGGCCTGCTTCTGGGCATCGTCACGGTAGACGACGCCATGGAGGTTATCGAGGACAACGTGGAAGAGAACCGCACGCGCTGGGCCTGGGGGCAGTTCGCCATCATGCTGGCCGTGTTCGTTGTCCTGCTTGTTCCCTACACGTTCGCAATCCTGCACTTCTTCGGCAACAACTAGGATCGAGGCTTCCCTATGACGTTAAAGGACAGCAACCTGCAGGCAGCACCCGCAGGCGCCGCTTCCTCTGCCGACTTGGCCAACAAGCCCGATGAACAGGGCGAAGACGGGAAGAAGCAGCGCTCCAAGGCCTTCTTGGTGCTGGCGGCCATGGGCCCGGGCATCGTAACGGCCATGGCGGGCAACGACGCCGGCGGCATTTCCACCTATTCGACCGTAGGCGCGAAGTTCGGCTACATGACGCTGTGGATCATCCCCGTGATGTGCATCCTGCTTATCGTGGTGCAGACCACCGCAACGCGCATGGGCGCCGTTACCGGCAAGGGCTTTTCGGCCCTGATCCGCGAAAGCTTCGGCATCCGCCTTACCGCGCTTGCCATGTTGGCGCTGCTCATCGGCAACGTTGCCACCACCTTCTCGGAATTCGCCGGCGTGGCATCGGGCATGGAGATGTTCGGGGTGCCGCGCTGGATATCGGTTCCTGTGGCAGCGGCGGCCGTTTGGGGGCTCATCATCGGCGGAAGCTACAAGCGCGTGCAGAACATCTTCCTTGCGCTTTCGTGCGTGTTCGCCACCTATATCGTGGCCGCCATCCTGGCACAGCCGAACTGGGACGACACCCTGCTGGCAACGGTTACGCCGGCGGCCAGCACCGACGTGAGCTTCCTTTCGCTCACGGTGGCCATGGTGGGCACCACCATCGCGCCGTGGATGATGTTCTTCACCCAAAGCAATGTGGTGGAAAAGGGCGTGCGCGTGCGCGACATGCCCTACCAGCGCATCGACGCCGTAACAGGCGCCGTGGTGGGCTGTATCGTGGCCTGGTTCATCATCGTTACCACCGGCACGGTGCTGTTCCCCCAGGGCATCGAGGTGGAAAGCGCCGAAGCTGCCGCTGCCGCGCTGGAGCCCTTCGCCGGCGAGTACGCGAAAGCGCTGTTCGCCATCGGCCTGGTGGCGGCCAGCCTGCTTGCAGCCTGCGTGCTGCCGCTTACCACTTCCTTCGTTATCTGCGAGGCATTCGGCTGGGAGGCCGGCGTTTCGTTCAGCTGGAAGGAAGCGCCGCTGTTCAAGGGCATCTTCACCTTTGTCATTGTGATTTCGGCCGTGGTGATCCTTGTTCCGGGGCTCGACCTGATGGGCATCATGCTCACTGCGCAGTTCGTCAACGGCGTTATCCTGCCGGTGCTGCTGGTGTTCATGGCCATCATCGCCTGCGACAAGCATGTTATGGGCAAGTACGTTTCGGGCAAGGTGTCGCGCGCGCTGCTGTACCTCACCATTGTGGTGGTGGGCATCCTTTCCGCAATCTGCCTGGTTATGCAGGTGCTGGGCATCGGCTAAACGGTATGCCGTCCACGTGCCGTCAGCGCACTTATTCCACTCGAAACATTCCTTGGCCTGCGCCTGGCATATAATCGGCACAGCTCTAAACCGCGCATAACGCACCGCAGGCAATGCGCCCGGGCTGGCCGCACGCCGCTGCCGCCACCGCCACGACCGCCTTGCCCGCGAAGCGCTTGCCGCACCGGACAGACAAGGAGATGCCATGGAAGGCTTCGAGCTTCTTTCCACCGGCGCCTGGTCCATCGTGCCGCCGCTTCTGGCACTTGGCCTGGCGCTTCTTACCAAGGAGGTGTATTCCTCCCTGCTGGTAGGCGTGTTCAGCGGCCTCATCATCTACGAGTTCTCGCTGGGCGGCGCTGGAATCGACCAGCTTATCACCGCATTCTGCGACATCCCGCAGATCATGGCCGAGCAGATTGCCTCGAACGGCGCGCTCATCCTGTTCCTTGCGCTGCTGGGTGCCCTGGTGGTGCTCATCGCCATCGCCGGCGGCTCGCGCGCCTATGCAGAATGGGCGGCCAAGCACATCAAGAACGCCCGCATGGCAGCCATCATGACCGCCATCCTGGGCCTGGTGATGTTCATCGACGACTACTTCAACTGCCTTACCGTCGGTGCGGTTATGCGCCCCATCACCGACAAGTTCCGCATGAGCCACGAGAAGCTGGCATGGCTCATCGACTCTTCCGCTGCGCCGGTGTGCATCATCGCGCCCGTTTCGTCTTGGGCGGTTGCCGTGGGCGGCTATCTGGGCGATGACGGCTTCAACACCTTCGTTGCCTCTATCCCCTACAACCTGTATGCGCTGATCACCATCGTGTTCGTGTTCGCCATGTGCATCTACGGCAAGGACTTCTTCAGCATGGGCAAGGCCCAGCGCGACTGCGAGGCCCATTCCTACAGCGACATCCCGCACCGTCCTTCAGCCCTTGCCAGCGTTTCCGGCGCGGGCATCCCCGCCGACCCCAACGCAGTTGAAACCGTGGTTACCGAACAGGCCGACCTGGAAGGCGCCACCAAGGCCGAAGAGCAGTTCAAGGGCCTGCCGGTTTCGCAGAACGGCAAGGTGTACGACCTTATCGTTCCCATCTTGGTGCTTATCGTGTTCTCTATCCTGGGCATGCTCTATGCCGGCGGCTACTTCGAGGGCGCCGACTTCGCAACCGCCATCGGCGAAGATCCCATCACCGGCCTGTGCATCGGCGCCGTGGTGGCGCTGGTGGTTTCGGCCTGCATGTACCTGCCCCGCAAGCTCACCACGCTGATGGGCTACACCGAAGGCGTTTCCGAGGGCGTTCGCTCCATGGTGGGCGCCATCATGATCTTGGTGCTGGCATGGAGCCTGGGCGGTTGCTGCCGCTACATGCTGGGCACGGGCGAATTCGTTTCCGGCTTCCTTACCAGCACCGGCTTCGCCTTGCAGCTGCTGCCGGCGATCATCTTCGTGGTGGCTGGCTTCATCGGCTTCGCCATGGGCACTTCCTGGGGCACCATCGCCCTTATCCTGCCCATCGTTCTGGGCGTGTTCCCCGAAGGTGACCCGCTGTTCCTGATCACCATCGGCGCAACCCTGGCGGGTGCCGTGTACGGCGACCACGTATCGCCCATCTCCGACACCACCATCCTTTCCTCGGCAGGCGCGGAATGCAACCACCTGCGCCACGTTGCCACGCAGCTTCCCTACGCAACCCTGGTTGCCGCGGTCTGCCTGATTGGCTACCTGGTGGCAGGCTTCACCGCAAGCCCCTGGCCTTCGCTCGTGGGCGGCATCGTGGTGATTCTGGCCATAGTCGCGGGAACGCGCGTGTTCGCCGGCAAGAAAGCCGCATAACCCCAATCGGTCCCATAACGAGAAAGCGCCTGTCGGATCTGTTCCGACAGGCGCTTTTTGTTGGGCGAGCTTACTCGAGTGGGTGGAGGGCAGCAGGCGTTTTTCGTTACCGTTTGCCAACTGCGCCAGACGTCTTTGCCTCACTAAAACAGCCATAGCGCCCGGAGCGCGTTAGCAAATTGTGCATACGTCAGCAAAACAGCAAGACCCGCGTGGACGTCCCGAATACCATCTGCCAAAACAGGAGGAATACCCTGACTTCGGACGTGACAGCGAGGCCCGCGCTGGTGCCCCAAATTGCCGAGAGAGTCCGCGCCAGGCGTGCTTCGCACGTCAAGCGGGCTCGGATCGGCAAGGTGGGGTGCCAGCGCGGGCCGCAGCGTCAACCGCTTTCGCCGTTCGTAGAACGGCGAAACCTATCTCTTTTCGATAGGCTTGTAGGTACGGAGCTGAACCGAGGTCTTGTATGCGGGGCGGATGATGCGCTTGCCGCTTACCAGCTCCTCGAAGCGGTGCGCCGCCCAACCGGCCATGCGCGAGCAGGCAAACAGCGGCGTGATGAGGTCTTGCGGGATGCCCATCATGGAGTACACGAAGCCGGAGTACATATCCACGTTCGCGCACATTTCCTTCTTGGTGCCCTTCTCGCGCTCGATAACCTCGGGGCTCAGGCGCTCGATGAGCTTCAGCAGGTTCAGCTCGGCCTCGTATTCGGTGCCGGCCGCCAAGTCGGTGGCGAACTTCTTGCAGATAACCGCACGCGGGTCGGAAAGCGTGTACACCGCATGGCCCATGCCGTAGATCAGGCCGGTGCGGTCGTAGGCCTGCTTGTTCACGATCTTCGCGATGTAGGAGGCAACCTCGTCTTCGTCTTCCCAGTTGGAAACGTTTTCCTTGATTTCCTTCTGCATAGCAAGAACCTGATGGTTGGCGCCGCCGTGCTTGCTGCCCTTAAGCGAGCCGATGGCCGCAGCATACGCCGCGTACGGGTCGGTATCGGCGGAAGAAAGAACGCGGCAGGTGAAGGTGGAGTTGTTGCCGCCGCCGTGCTCTGCATGCAGGCACATCATGATGTCGAGCATGCGCGCTTCCTCGGGCGTGAACTCGCGGTTCGGGCGCAGCATGGAAAGGATGGTTTCCGAAGTGGACTGGCCAGGCACGAAGCGGTGCATGATCATGCTCTCGTTGTAGAAGGCCGCGCGCTTGGCGTAGTAGGCCAGAACCATGATGCGCGGCAGGCGCGAAAGCAGCGAAACCGCCGTGGTGATCTCGTGCTCGAAGGAACGGTCTTCGGCGCGCTCGTCGTCGGCGTAGAGCATCAGCACGGAACGCTGCAGCAGGTTCATGATGTTGCGCGAAGGCGTGCTCATGATCTTCGAGGCGGTGAAGCCGTCGGGCAGGCTGCGGTAGGAATCCAGTACTTCCACGAACTTGTCCAGCTGAGCCTGCGTGGGCAGGTCGCCCATAAGCAGCAGGTAGGCAACCTCTTCGAAGCGGCGGCGCTTTTCCGCGCTGCCATCAAGCAGGTCGTAGATGCTGTAGCCGCGGAAAGTGAGCTTGCCCTCGTCGGGGATCTTATCGCCTTCGCTCATAAGGTAGCCATGGACGTTGGAGATATTGGTAACACCCGCGATAACGCCCGAGCCGTCGGAATTGCGCAGGCCGCGCTTGACGGGGTAGCGCTCGTAGAGCTCGGGGTCGATGGAGTTCACCTTGGTGATGTTGTCGTACAGGGAAAGCTCGTGATTTTCCATAATGGATTCCTTTCAACTGCGAAATCCCATTCTATACCGAACTAAAGTG
>CAVDWN010000064.1:0-6677 GCA_963612535.1 Sphaerochaetaceae bacterium | reverse complement strand
AATAAATTAATTACCCCAGGGAGCCTCGCAGTGTGCGGGGCTCCCTATGCTATACTTTCCTGGTCTGTAATAAGGCAGGCAAGAAACTGTAGGCCCCCGAGACATGTTTGTTGTTGGCGCCCCATTCGGAGAGCGCGACATACATGAATGAATGTTTTAACTTCAAGCACGTACGAAGGGTCCCCGATACTTTTTTGAAAGGGGTCCGTTTTGACCGAAATCAAGAACACGTCCGTCATCGATTTCCAGGACATCTCCGACGAGGAAATGAACCAGATGATCGATGGCACTCTGACCGACTTCGACGAGGGCGATCTGATCGACGGCACCGTTGTGAAGATCGAGCATGACGAGGTCCTCGTTGACATCGGCTTCAAGAGCGAGGGCGTTATTCCTGCCCGCGAGCTTTCCATTCGCAAGGATGCCGATCCTTCTGAGGTCGTTACCCTGGGCGATAAGCTCGAGGCCTTGGTTCTCCAGAAGGAGGACAAGGACGGTCGCCTTATCCTTTCCAAGAAGCGTGCTGAGTACGAGCGCGCCTGGATCCGTGTTGAAGAGAAGTTCAAGGCCGGCGAGGTTGTCACCGGCGAGGTTATCGAGGTTGTCAAGGGCGGCCTGATCCTCGACATCGGCCTGCGCGGCTTCCTTCCTGCATCCCTCGTCGACCTTCGTCGCGTCAAGGATCTCTCCGCTTACCTGGGCACCGAGATCGAGGCTCGCGTCATCGAGATGGATCGCAACCGCAACAACGTTGTTCTTTCCCGCCGTGTCCTCCTGGAGGAGGGCCGCAAGAACGAGCGCGCCGAGATCCTGGAGAAGCTGTCCAAGGGCATGCGCCTGAAGGGCACCGTTTCCTCCATCGTCGACTTCGGTGCATTCGTCGACCTGGGCGGTATCGACGGCCTGATCCACATCTCCGAGCTTTCTTGGAGCCACGTAAACCATCCTTCCGAGGTTGTGAAGGTTGGCGAAGAGGTAGAGGTCGAGGTTCTCGATGTCGACCTGCAGCGTGAGCGCATCTCCCTTGGTCTGAAGCAGACCACCGAGGATCCGTGGACGAAGCTCGTTGAGACCTATCCTGTTGGCACCATCGTTGATGGCAAGGTTACCAAGATCGTTCCCTTCGGTGCATTCATCGAGCTGGGTGCAAACGTCGAGGGCCTGGTACACATCTCCGAGATGGCTATGCGCCACATCGATTCGCCTGCTCAGGTTGTCAAGGTTGGCGAGATCGTCAAGGTGAAGGTTATGGACGTCAACGTTGAGCGTCGTCGCATCTCCCTGTCCATGAAGGCTGCTGCCGAGGATCTGGGCATCGAGATCGCTGTTGCCGAGCCCGAGCCCAAGCCCGAGGCTGCTGAATAGTCCAGCTGCATAGCTTGATTCAAGAAGCGGTGAACTGCCAAGTGCGGTTCACCGCTTTTTTGTTGGCTGGGCTGCAGCGGCGTAGCGCTGAGTCTGTGGCGCTGGGGCCTCTATCAGCCACGGGCGCTCGTTTTAGGTATCGGCTGCGCTGTTGGGCGGCGTAGGCAGCATTGGCCTCTGTCCTACGTGGGCATGGTTTTAGGTATGGGTTGGGCTTCGCCGCGCGCTTGCGCGATAGAATAAGGAAACCAAGAAGAGAGAGGGGTTGCTGTGAGGATCTTCGTTACGGGTGGAATCGGCTCGGGTAAATCGACCCTGATGTCTTTTCTGGAGCAGAAGGGTGCCGGCGTTGTTTTGGCAGACGAGGTGGGACACGATAACCTGCACGACCCAGCAATGAAGGAAGAGCTGAAGCGCGCCTTCGGCAACGACATCTTCGATGGCGATGGCGAAGTGGTTCGCTCAGCCCTTGCCGCAAAGGCCTTCAGCAGCGCCGAGAACACCAAGAAGCTCGACAGCATCACGCAGCCCCGTTTGTACAAGGGCTGCCTTGATCGGCTGGCCGCCTTGGAACAAACGCACAAGGTGGTGGTGCTGGAGATGGCTATCCTTGATGGCCGGGACGACTTCTACACCAATGCGGATGTTGTGGTGGCGGTTACCACCAGCCCAGAAGTGCGCGTTGGGCGCTTGATGGCTTCGCGCGGGTTCAGTGAAGAGGATGCGCGCAACCGCCTGGCCAATCAGGTTCCCGAAGAGCAGCGCTTGGCCATCGCCGACGTGGTGTTCAACAACGACGGAACGGTTCCGCAGTTCCAGAGCCAAATACAGAAGTGGTGGGATGCCGAAATCGTTTCGCATATTGGCTGATCAGCTGCTGGCTGCGGAGGCGCTACCCGGAGGTTCGCCCTCTTGCCGGATATGCTGAGAGCGCTTTAGGGCGCAGGAACTGGTTGTTTGCTGATTCAGCTTGTTAAGGAGGAGCCATGGCGCACCTAAGAAGCCTCGAAGGACACGAGATGGAGGGCAAGCTGCCTGTTTCGCGCCTTTCTTCGCAACCATTCCAGGTAGTGTCTCCTTACGAACCTGCGGGCGACCAGCCCAAGGCCATTGCCGAGCTAACCCGCAACATCGAACAGGGCATGCGCTACGAAACGCTGCTGGGCGTAACCGGTTCGGGCAAAACCTACACCATGGCGAAGACCATCGAAGCGGTGCAGAAGCCAACGTTGGTGCTTGCCCCGAACAAGACCCTTGCAGCCCAGCTCGCTTCCGAGCTGAAGGAGTTCTTCCCGAACAATGCGGTGGTGTACTTCGTTTCCTACTACGACTACTACCAGCCCGAAGCGTACGTTCCCACCACCGACACCTTCATCGAGAAAGACGCCTCTATCAATGAAGAGGTAGAGAAGCTGCGCCACGCGGCTACCTCGCAGCTGCTTTCGCGGCGTGACGTTATCGTGGTGGCCTCCGTTTCCTGCATCTACGGCATCGGCTCGCCTATGGAATACGCTGGCATGGCCGTGTTTCTGGATAAAGAGGTGGAACAAGACCGCGATGAGCTTATCCATAAGCTTATCGACATCCAGTACGACCGAAACGACTACGAGCTGAAGCGGGGCACCTTCCGTGTGCGCGGCGATGCGCTGGATGTGTTCCCGCCGTATGCGGACAATCCCATTCGCGTGGAGTTCTGGGGCGACGAGATAGAGGAGATCTCGGAGATCGACAACGTTACGGGCGAGGTGCTGAGTACCTACGAAGCGCTGCCGGTGTGGCCCGCCTCCCATTACGTTGCGGCGCGCCCTGCGCTCGAGCGTGCAGTGAACACTATCCAAGAGGAGCTGCGCGACCGCCTTGCCCAGTTCCGCGAGGAGGGAAAGCTGCTTGAAGCCGAGCGCCTTGAGCAGCGCACCTCCTACGACTTGGAGATGATAGAGACCATGGGCTTCTGCTCGGGCATCGAGAACTACTCGCGTCACCTTGATGGCAGAAAGCCCGGCGAGCCGCCCTATACGCTCATCGATTATTTCCCCTCCGATTTCCTGTGCTTCATCGACGAGAGCCACGTGACGGTGCCGCAGATCCGCGGCATGCACGAGGGCGACCGCTCCCGCAAGATCACCTTGGCCGAACACGGGTTCCGCCTGCCATCGTGCTTGGACAACCGCCCGCTTCGCTTTGACGAGTTCGAGGCGCGCATCCCGCAGTTCGTCTACGTTTCCGCCACCCCGGGCGATTACGAGAACCGCGTGAGCGAGGCCAAGGTGGAGCAGATCATCCGCCCGACCGGCCTTCTTGACCCGGAGATCGATGTGCGCCCCATCATCTCGCAGATCGACGACATCATCGACGAGGTGAAGGTCCGCGCGAAGAAGAAGGAGCGCGTGCTTATTACCACGCTTACCAAGCGGATGGCCGAAGACCTTACCGAGCATCTGCTTGATCAGGGGGTTCGGGCGCGCTATATGCATTCCGACATCGGCACCTTGGAACGAGTTGAGATCTTGCGCGACTTGCGCCTGGGGCAGTTCGACGTGCTGGTTGGCATCAACCTGCTGCGTGAGGGCTTGGACTTGCCTGAGGTTACCCTGGTCGCCATCTTGGACGCCGACAAAGAGGGCTTCCTGCGCAACCACCGTTCGCTTATCCAGACCATCGGCCGTGCTGCACGAAACGCCGATGGCAAGGTGATCATGTACGCCGACAAGATCACCGATTCCATGAACCTGGCCATAACCGAGACGCGCCGTCGCCGTTCCATCCAGATGGCGTTCAATGAGGAGCATGGCATTGTTCCCAAAACAGTGAAGAAGGGCATATCGGATATCACCGACTACCTGGAAACCGAAGAGGGCAAGCGCAGTGCCGACGAGGTGAATGCGGAGCTGGCCGGCTATTCCCGTAGCGAGATGCTGCGCGTCATCGCCTCGTTGGAAGACGAGATGATGGAGGCTTCGGCCGCCATGGACTTCGAGCGCGCTGCCGCGGCGCGCGACCAGGTGGTTCACCTGCGCGCTCAGCTTGAAGGCAAGGACGAGGAAGACATCTTGGGCGACCTGAAGAAGACGGCGCGAAAGGGGAGTGCTTTCGGCGCGAAGAAATCTGCCTACGGGGGAGGACGCCGCGGGTAAGCGCCCGGCGATTGTCGTTGCTTTTGCGGGATGGAAGGCTGCAGCGTTGCAATCTGCCTAATGGGCCGGAATATGCAGCGTCGTAATCGCTATTAGTGAGTATTGCCGGCATGTGCGCTCGGTCGCTGACGTGCGGGACCGGCGCACGTTGCTTCATGCCGTCATGGCTTGATGGACGCTGTTCTGGCTGGACCGTCTTCCTATGTTGACCTTATGGACGCCCTTGTTGCGGCCGCGCCTTGCTTTTATCCTGTTTCAAGTTAGTTAGCCAAACTAAGTAAATCAGACAAGGCTGGCATATACACGAAGCTGGCATATACACGAAGCTGGCATCTGCACAAGGCTGGCATCGGCACAAGGCCGGCTTCGGCGGCGCTGTTCCCGCAGATGCAAAGGGGAGGGGAGTGAGCATGGAAAACAAGCTGATCAAAGCCGATACCCGCGGCGATAAAGCGGTGGTGGACACGCTGCTTTCCGACACGTTCAACTCCATCCTGCGCATCGAGGAGCGCTCGCTGAAGAACCGCCTTACCGAAGGCCTTTCCATCGCGGAGCTGCATACCATCGCTGCGGTGGGCCTGCACGAATCCAACACCATGAAGGTGGTGGCCGAGCGGTTGGACGTTACCATGGCGACCCTTACCGCGGCGGTGAACAAGCTGGAGCGAAAGGGCTTCGTCTTGCGCTCTAAGAGCAATGCGGACCGGCGCCAGGTTCTGGTGAGCCTTACCTCGAAGGGCCGGAAGGCCTTCAGGGCGCATGAGGCTTTCCATCGCAAGATGGTGGATGCGGCGCTCGAAGGGCTCAGCGAGCAGGAGCAGGCCGTTTTCGTGCGGGCGGTGGGCAAGGTGAAGGAGTTCTTCGACCGCGAGGGCGCATCGCAAGCCGCGGATGCGTGATAGGGATGAAACGCTACAGATGTAGGTTATCTAGCTTTTGCATACAAAACCCAACACCCTGTTAAAGTACTGGTGATATTCGCCCGTTCCGGGGCAATTCAACTGATGAACTGCGGCGGCTGGAAGCGCCGTGGGCAATAGAAAGGACAGATCATGGCAACCATCGATACCATCAAGGAAATCCTGAACGAGAACCTCGACATCGAGCCCGAGAAGGTTACCGAGGACGCTACGTTCGACGAGCTTGACATCGACTCTTTGGACATGACCGAGCTCGTATGCGACCTGGAAGAGCAGCTCGACGTTGAGTTCGGCGAGCCCGAGGGCCTGGAAACCGTGGGCGACCTGGTGGAGTACATCGACTCCCTGTAAGCGCGCATAGGGATACGGGCGAAACGAGCACGAATTAGGAAGAGGCGCTGTGCATGAGGACACGTATAACCCAGTTGTTGGGTATTGAGCAGCCGGTTATCCAGGGAGGCATGGCGTGGATCGCCGACGCCAAACTGGCGGCTGCGGTGAGTGAAGCCGGCGGGCTGGGCATCATTGCCTGCGGGTCCGCCCCGGTGGAATGGGTTCGGGGTCAGATCGAGGAGGCCCGTCGTTTGACGGACAAGCCCTTCGGCCTGAACATCATGCTGATGAACCCGGAGGCTCCCGAGCTGGCGAAGCTCGCTGCCGAGATGAAGGTTTCCGTGGTTACCACGGGTGCCGGCAATCCCGGTAATTACGTGGACATGTGGAAGGAAGCCGGCATCACGGTTGTCCCCGTTGTTGCCTCTGCTGCCCTTGCCAAGCGCATGGAGCGCTGTGGTGCGGATGCCGTTGTGGCCGAAGGCTGCGAAGCCGGCGGCCACATCGGCGAGCTTACCACCATGGCACTTGTTCCCTCGGTGTGCGACGCGGTTTCCATTCCCGTTATCGCGGCCGGTGGCATTGCCGACGGGCGCGGCTTCGCTGCCGCTGTTGCGCTTGGCGCCGAAGGCGTGCAGGTGGGAACGCGGTTCCTCACCGCCGACGAATGCTGCATCCATCAGGCCTACAAGGAAAAGGTCATTGCCGCTAAAGACGCCGACACCATCGTTACCGGCCGCGCGGGCGGCCATCCGGTTCGTCAGCTGAAGAACAAGTTCTCCCGCGCCGTGCGCCGCGCCGAGGCCGACCCGGCAAAAGACCCGGAAACCGAGGTACAGTTGGCCGGTTCGCTTCGCCGCGCCGTGCAAGGCGATGTAGACAACGGCTCGCTGATGTCCGGGCAGGTGGCCTGCCTGGTGCATGA
>CAVDWN010000063.1:0-6706 GCA_963612535.1 Sphaerochaetaceae bacterium | reverse complement strand
CAGATCTTCGGCGAGCTTGCGTTGAGCCTGACGCGTCTCGTCGTCTACGAGATCGACCTTGGAAAGCACCAGGATCTTCGGGCACTTTTCCTTGGAGAGCTCGGCGATTACCCATTCGTCGCCGCGGCCGAAGGGGGCGGAGGCATCGAGCAGGAAAGCGGCGACGTCTATGCCATCGAGTGATTTCAGCGCCGTGGTGTTCAGCTCTTCGCCAAGCGCGTCGTGCGGCTTGTGCACGCCGGGGGTGTCGACGATGACCATCTGGTGGGTATCGGTGGTATGCACCGCACGGAAGCGATGGCGTGTGGTTTGGGCCGTCGGCGATGCAATGGCCAGCTTCTTGCCCATGAGGGCATTGAGCAAGGTGGATTTTCCGGAGCTGGGCCTGCCGATCAGGGTAACGAAACCCGACCTGAAAGCCGGTTCGAGCTCCGTATCTGGAGTGGTGTTCATAGCATCCTAACTGGGATAGAAGGGTTACATAAGGTTGAGCATCCCCAAGATGCGGGGAACGAAGATGATGACGCCGATCACGAACGAGGCCACGCTGAACAGCAGCACCCCACCTGCGGCGGCATCCTTGGCCTTGCGGGCAAGCTCGTGGAATTCGGGGCTTGCGAGGTCGACCACCGCTTCGATGGAGGAATTGATGCACTCGCCGCCCAGAACCATGCCGAAGCACACAACGACAACCAGCCATTCGGTAGTGCTTATGCCGAATACGAAGCCCAAAACGATGCAGAGCACCATAAAGCAAAGCTCGATATGGAAATTGCGCTCGTGGGAGGTATCCAGGATGCCCTGAAACGCGCAACGGAAGGCCGAAGCCAACGAGAACCCCTTGCGCGTCATGAGTGCATCTGCTCCCACTGGGAAATCAGCTTCTCTTCCAAGGCGTGCATAACCTCGTAGTCTTCGTCTTCGATATGGTCGTAGCCACACAGGTGAAGGAGGCTATGCACCACCAGAAGGGTCACCTCTTCTTCGAAAGTGGTGCCGTACTCCTCGGTCTGGCTCAAGGCAACATCGGTGGCGATGATGGTATCGCCCAGCTCGAATTCCTCGACGCTCTCAAGCTCCTCGTCTTCGAAGGGGATGTTGTCGCACTCGAAGGAAAGCACGTCGGTAGGACGGTCGATGCCCCGGTAATCCCGGTTCAGCTCATGAATGCGCTCGTTGGTTACGAAGCTGATGGTAACGTCGGTGCACTCGGGAAGCCCCATCTCCCCCATCACGAACTTCGCAAGGCCATCAAGATCGATGCCTTTGACGTGTTCTTCCCCATGCTCTACCAGCACGTTTACTTCCATGTTCGGACCCTCCTTGTAAGGCTACAGGCGCAGGTTCATTTCCTCGGCGCGGGCATAAGCGGCCACGATCTTGGCAACCAAGGAATGACGAACCACGTCGGTGTTCTTGAATTCGCAGAACTCGATATCCTCCAAGCCGTCAAGCACCTGGCGAACGGTTTTCAAGCCGGAAATGCCCTTGGGCAGGTCGGCTTGGGTGATATCTCCGGTAATCACCATCTTCGAGCCCATTCCCAAACGGGTAAGGAACATCTTCATCTGCCGAGGCGTGGTGTTCTGAGCCTCGTCCAGAACAACGAATGCATCGTTCAAGGTTCGGCCGCGCATGAAGGCCAAGGGCGCGATCTCGATGGTTCCATCTTGAAGGAACTTGCTGGCCCTGGCTCCTTCCATCAGCTCGAAGAGCGCATCGTAGAGCGGGCGGATGTAGGGGTCGATCTTCTCGGTAAGCGAACCGGGAAGGAAGCCCAGGTTCTCGCCCGCTTCCACTACCGGGCGCGTGAGGACGATACGGCTAACCTGCTTGTTCTCGAGCGCCTTCACCGCCATAGCCATGGCAAGATACGTTTTGCCGGTGCCGGCGGGACCGATGCCGAAGGTTATGGTGTTGCGGCGGATAGCGTCCACATAGCGCTTCTGCGTGGGCGTTTTCGGCCGAACAGCCCTACCGCGATGCGTCACGATAACGTCGTTCTTCATGGCGTCGGGCGCCAATTCACCGGTTTTAGCCAAGCTGATCGAGCGCTTCACGTCGTCTCGGGTAAGCTCATCGCCCGCCTCCAGCGCCTTGATAAGGCCAAGGAACAATGTGGTAAGCGATTGAACGGTAAGGCTATCGCCCTGCAGCGAAAGCGAATTGCCTCGAAGCGTGATAGTGGCGTCGAAAGATTCCGAGATCAGTCGGAGGAACTCGTCCTGCGGGCCCAGCAGCGAAGCAGGCTCCACCGCATCAGGGATGGCGAGTGTGGTGTTCTGCGTTTCATTCATAGCTGAATGATACCGCGAATCCCCCACCTGTCAGGAAAAGAAGCTAAGGTCGGATTCATCCAGCCCGACGAGCTTCCGTTCGACAAGGGCACCAGGGGCAACGCCTTCGGGAACACGCACGCGGAAATACGATTCCGACATGCCCAGGCCATCTTGCTCTACGGCTATCTGCTCTTTTTGACCAAGCTGGGTTCGGGCGTACGCATGGCGCAGTTCGTGGCCCAAAGCGCTAAGCCGATGGGAACGCTCTTCCTTCACCTGGGCCGCAACCTGGTCGGTGCGCTCGGCAGCAGGAGTGCCCTTCCTGCGAGAATAGCGGAATACGTGGATCTTGGAGAAGCCGACTTCCTTGGCCACCTGGCAGGTTTGCTCGAAATCATCGTCAGTTTCCCCCGGGAAGCCAACGATGATATCGGTGGTAAGCGAGATACCCGGAACCTGGCGCTTGAGATCAGCGGCTATGTCCAGGAAACGCTCGGCGGAATAGGGGCGGTTCATTTCCTGCAGCACCTTGGTCGAGCCGGACTGCAGGGGAAGATGCAGGTGGCGGCAAACGCGACCATTCGAACGCGCCATAACCTCGATAAACGTCGAATCCAGCGAGCAGGGCTCCACCGAGCCGATACGCAAACGCACGTCGGAATGACCCGACTCGTCGAGCGCAGCCAGCATACGCTGGACCAATTCACCTAAGCGCACGCGCGAAGCACCCGTGCCGTAGCAGTATGATCCCAGATCTATGCCGGTAAGAACCAGCTCTTTCGCCCCGGCGTCTGCCAGCGAAACCGCTTCCCGGAAAACGGCTTCGGCAGGTTTCGACCAAGCCCTTCCCCTGGCAACATGCACGATGCAGTAGGTGCACGAATGGTTGCAGCCGTCTTGCACCTTCAGCGACACGCGCGAGGGGAAGTAGTCGCCAACGCGTACCAGCGTATCGGCCTTAGCCGCAAGGGCAGATTCCCCTTCATCCAGAAGATCGATCTTGTCTACCACGCAGATGCGCTCGTCGAGCTGCTCGAAGAACCCAGGATCAATCGACGCAGCGCATCCGGTTACCAGGACCTTGGCCGAAGGGTTCGCTCGGAGAACCCTGCGTATGGTCTTGCGGGTTTTCTTGTCGGCCTCTTCGGTAACGGTGCAGGTGTTCACCACTACCACATCCGCATCCGCAACCGAGGTCAGGCAGTCGCCTTTGCCCTGATACGAAAGCGCGATGGTATCCGATTCCACCCGGTTAACCTTGCATCCAAGGTTGACAACGCTCACGTTCACCGGCGCGCCTCCAGCTCGTACATAACAAGAGCAGGGGCAACGATGCCAGCGGTTTCGGTTCGCAAGATCGAAGAACCCAGGCTTACCGCGCTTGCGTTGGGGCACGCCGAAAGGAAGGCTTGAACCTCAGCTTCAGCCAAGCCGCCCTCGGGCCCGATGACGATTGCCACATGGGCATCGGCCGGGTTTTCGCCCCTTCCAGCCAAGAGCTGGTCAAGGGCGCAGCGAATGGTTGATTCGAGCGGCGCCTCTTCCCAGCAAACCAGCACCGCCGAAGAGCCAGCCAAAACCTTCGCCGCCTCGGCAACGCGCATAGGCAGGGATACTTCAGGAATATCAGCCCTGCCGCTTTGCATGGAAGCGCTTTTTGCGATTGCCTTCCAGCGAGCTTGGCGGGCTGCGGCCTTCTTCGCGTCGAGCTTCACCACACTGCGTTCGCAGACAAGCGGAACAAAGGCGCAGATGCCAACCTCCGTGGCGTGACGGACAATGGAATCCATCTTATCGCCCTTGGCCAAGCCCTGGACCAACGTAACGCGAGGCCGCTTCGGCGCATCCAGGCGTTGCGCAATGGCAACCCTGAGCACGCCCGAATCAAAGGATGCAACCTCGCACTCGAAGTAATCGGACGAGGCATCGACGACAGCTATATGCTCACCCGGCTGAAGGCGAAGCACTTTGGCATGCTTGGCATCGTCCGCAGAAACCTGCAGGGCGAATTCCTGCTCCTGCTCAAGGGAGAGCACCTGGTTTTCCAGGAAGAAATGGGGCAACGACATATCGTAGGCACCGTATGCTAGTTATTGAAGGCGTCGCGAAGCTTCTGCAGGGGGCTGCGCTGCTCCGTGACGTTTTCGCCCATCTCGTCGGCCAAGCGCTCGAGGATCGCACGCTCCCCCTTCGAGATGCGCGTAGGGATCTTCACCTCTACATGCACGAACAGGTCGCCGCGGGAATCGCTGCGGAAACGCGGCATGCCGAAGCCCTTGACACGCACCACCTGGCCGTATTGGCAGCCCTCGGGAATGTTGACCTTGACCTTCTCGTCTTCGAAGATGCCGTCGAGCTCGATAACCGAGCCAAGCGCAGCCTGTACCATGCCGATGGCAGCCGAGCAATGAAGGTCATCCCCGTCGCGCTCGAAGAACTCGTGCTCTTCCACGCGGATGGTGACGGTAAGGTTGCCGGGCTTTGCGCCGCGAACGCCGGCTTCACCGTAGCCGGTAAGGCGAAGCTGCTGGCCATCGCGGATGCCGACCGGAATATCAACGGAAACCCGCTGCCTGTCGGGCACCCTGCCCTGACCATCGCACTCTGAGCAGGGGTTTTCTATGATCTTGCCCGACCCGGAGCAATGCGGGCAGGTGGAAGCGGACTGCATCGCGCCCAAGAACGTCTGCTGAACGGTTACCACGCGTCCCTGGCCGTTGCAGTCGGGGCAGGTTACCTCTTTGCCGTCTTCGCCAAGGCCCGTTCCCTCGCAATCGGGGCAAGGTGCCAGGCGGTCGTAGACGATTTCCTTCTTCAAGCCCGTGGCGGCTTCCTCGAGCGTGATGCGCACGCCGACGCCCATATCGCGGCCTTCCTTGCGCACGTTCGAGCCGCCGCCGTTTCCGCCGAAGAACGAGCTGAAGATATCTCCCATGCCGCCGAAGCCGCCCAGGATGTCTTCAAGGTCAACGTACTGAGGGCCTCCGGCAGCTCCTGCGGCTCCGGGAATAGTGCCGAACCTGTCGTACTGCGCGCGCTTGCTCGGGTCGCTCAGCACGTCATAGGCTTCATTGAGCTCTTTGAAGCGATCCTCTGCATCAGGATCCTTGTTCACATCGGGATGAAGCTTTCGCGCCTTCTTGCGAAACGCCTTCTTGATCTCGTCATCGCTCGCGCTCTTGTCTACGCCGAGTACCTCATACAAATCGTTTGCCATAGAAGTAACAATCTCGCTTTCGAAAACTTATCTGTCTTTCAGGATGCTCCGAGCGGCACGAACCGCTTTGAGCACCTGCGAATAATCCATACGCGTGGGCCCCACGATAAGGATGAGCCCGCTGTGCTCCTTTTCGCCGAAGCGGTTGGCGATAAGGGACACGCTGTTCAACGCCTCCGAATCGTTCTCGTGGCCGATGCGCACCACGGGGGAATCTTGCCCCATCGCCTCTTCGAACACGCGAAGAAGCATGGTATCACCTTCAAGCTCTTCGAGCACCGGCATCAAGCACGACGAGTCGCTGAACTCGGGCTTCCCCAGCAGGTGGGACATGCCCAACGGATGGCCCTTAACGGCGCCCTGGTCTTTCAGGCACGAGAAGATCTCTGCGATAACCAGGCGGAACAAGTCATCATGCACATCGTCGATGTCGAATGGCAGGCTCTCGGTAACCGCCGATATGCAGCGCCCGGACAAAAGCCGATTCAGCAGCTCTTGCGTGCGCATAACCTCTTCCTGAGAGCATTCATGCGGAAGGTCGATTTGCCGGTTCAGAACCTGGCCATCTTCGGTAACCACCACAGCTACCAGGTGCTGCGGAGCCAAAAGAACAAGGTTCACCAGATGGATATCGACCGAAAGGAAGCGGGGCGGAACCATTAGGGTCATGCAATCGGTGAAGCGGGAAAGCGCAGCAGAGGTCCTATCAAGCAAGTCGTCAAGATCGCTTGCGGAACAACGCAGCTCGTCGAGCAGCGCATCGTCTGCGACAAGATCTTCCCTAGATAGAAGGTCGTCGACAAACGCACGATAGCCGTAATCGGTAGGGATACGGCCGGCGGAAGTGTGGGGCTGGGCCAGGTAGCCCATTTCCTCCAAGAACGACAGCTCGTTACGGACCGTAGCCGAGCTGACCCCCAGGTTGTAGCGCTCCACCAAGGCCCGCGAGCCAACCGGCATAGCGCATGCGATGTACTCCTCGATCAGGGCCCGTAAGATCAATTGGCGCCGATCGGACAGCATCGCATTCCTCCTTCAACATCTAAACCTTCACTCATGGATTGCACAGGGGTCATTTTAGCAGCGAGCCATGAAGAGTGCTAATCCGTTACGCGCAAGACACCTTACCGCTCGTTTGCGGCTGCGGCTAAGGAGCCAAGGCGTACAGCTCGCCGAAAAGATGGTTGCCGAACAGCCAGCCTTTCTGGGT
>CAVDWN010000062.1:0-6721 GCA_963612535.1 Sphaerochaetaceae bacterium | reverse complement strand
TTGATACAACTTTTTTCGTCTTGTCGTATTGCGGGTTCTTGAGGCTTGGGTTTAAGGCTATGGTATTTGAGAGGGAGTTCGCCATCGGAGGGGGTATTGATGGAATTCGCGAATCTGGGAATGTTCAAAGTGGCGGCTGAAGAAGAGAACTTCACTAAGGCCGCCAAGATCCTCAATTGCTCGCAAGCCCACCTGAGCCAAGTGGTCAAGCAGATGGAGGACGAGATCGGCGCGCCGTTGTTTGATCGCGTTGGTCGAAGAGTTGAATTGAACCCCTATGGCAAAAGACTTTTGCTTGCTGCTGGTATCAGCGAAAACGCCATGGAGAACATCCGTAAAGAAATAACCGCTCTTTCCCGAGGGCGTCAGAGTGTTCGTTTGGTTGCCCGTTGCCCCATGGGCGACCTTCCCGGCGTGATAAAAGGGTTCAGGGATGGCGAGCCTGGAATCGATGTTGTGACGATTACTCCGGGCGACGATAAGATCACGCAAGGTTACGACCTGGAGCTGCTTGCTTCACACCATGAGATCGATGACGATAACGCCGTTCTTCTTTGCGAGGATCCGTATGTCCTTATTGCATCCTCAGGCAGCTTCATCGCGGCAAGGAAGTGCGTCTCCTTAAAGGAGCTCCAGGAGGTGGGCTTCGTGGCTTCGCCTCTTAGCACCGAGCAGACACGCATGCAGGCGAGGATGTTCAAGGAAGCTGGTTTCGTACCCAAAATGCGTTGCTATTCTTCTAGCTATTGGACGCTTCTTAATTTGGTAGAGCAGAATATCGGCGTATGTATAGGGTGCGAGAAGTCTTGGTTGGTGAAAACCGACCTAAACGTTAGGGCTGTGCCTTTTTCCGATATCGATCTATCGCGAAAGCTTTACCTTAGATGGCCAAAGGGCTCTTATCTCTCTGATGCCTCTTTGAGCTTCATTAGCTACCTCGAAAATCTTTTCTGCGAGAAGGAAGGCAGTGGCCGATGAATCCTGATCAGCTTATGGCTTTTCGTGCGGTTGCACTCGCGGGAAGTATCTCAAAAGCGGCGCTTCGGCTCCATTGCTCGCCCTCATCGCTGAGCAGAACGGTAAAAAGCCTTGAATCTGAGTTGGGCGTTGAGCTATTCGATCGACACGGAAGGCACCTAAGCCTTAATCAATACGGGAAAGTGGCGTTGCACCACTCGGGAGTGATCAGCGAGGAGCTGGCGAATGCCGTTGAGGATATTCGGGCGGCAGAAACTCGCGAAGGAAAAGTGCTCCGAATTTACTTCAGGAACAGCCTTGGCAACACAGGGGCTGCTCTTTCTTCGTTCATTCGCATGCATCAAGACGATCAGTTGGATATCGTCCTATCGAAGGCGGAAGCCCAGACCGAGGGCTTCGATCTTGAATTCACTTCAACCATTAACGAAATCGTTCCGGATGAAACCAATTTCCTTCTTGCTACCGAAGGGTACTGCATAGCCGTTTCGCCTGATCATTGGTGTGCAGGTAGGGATGAGATCTCCCTTTCGGAGCTTAAGACCGAGCCCTTCGTTATCCCTCCGGGCGATGGCGGGGCGTTTGTTCTTGGTATCTGCAGAAAGGTTGGGTTCAAGCCCAGGGAAACGTTGGTCTGCCCGCAGGTATGGAATGCAATCCGTGTCGTGATGCAGGGCAGGGGTGTTTTAATTGCGCCAGAGTTATCTATGCTTGCAGGTTTTGGTGATGAAATTGTACGTATTCCGTTGAAGGAAAATTTGGGGATACGTTATCTGGGAATCAGGGTTCACGAAGGATTTATGCTGAATGACCTGGCAAAAGAGCTGATAGATTATCTCGGAGAATACTTTAAGGACGTTAAGCGCCAGTATATCCAATAACCTTATAAGCAAAACGGCATAAAAATTTAATCTATTAAGGATCAGCATTAGAACGTGTTCACGCTTATCCGGTCGACGATGTTTCGCTGGTACGTTGATATTGTCGGAAAGTGAATAGCAGAGGGGTCTGCTGAGTGAGCTGACGATGGGGATCGCGGCTTGCTATGGGAATTTTCCGATGCCCGTAAGGGGCTTATCGAAGGAGAGAGTGAAATGTCTGAGGAAAAAGAAGCGGTAGGCTCCATCCCGCCGCAAGACCAAGAGCACAAATCGGTATGGAAAGTGATAAGCCAGAGGGCCTTCCTTACGGTATTTATCGGCAACATACTGGTTTGCATCAGCTTCAACATCATTAACGCCGGGCTTGTTGTCCACTTCACGGAAGATTACGGGATGGATGTTGCGATCGTCGGTACGGTCGTAAGCCTCTTCTCGTTCATGTCATTGATCATGAAGCCGATTTCCTCTCCGGTTATCGACCGGTTTGACAGGAAGAAGCTGCTCATAGGGTCGTATGTGATCTTAGCCATTGGCACGGTGGGCATGGCATTCGCGAACGAGGTAACCAGTTTGTATGCCTTCCAGGTTGTTCGTGGCTTTGGCTGGGGCGCAAGCATGGGCTTGAACGCGGTTATCCTTGCCGATGTAGTAGGCAAAGCCGACTATGGCATTGCGACGGGCTTGTTCATGCTTGGCCCAGTCGTTGGCTCCAGCGTTGTTGCGCCGTTGGCGATCCCGGTAGCAGACGCCATTGGTTATTCGGGTTTGTTCCTGGTGTCCGCGGCTTTCGCCCTTGTTGACGCCCTGCTTATCTGCACCCTTCCCTACGAGTGGAAGAAGCCTGAGCCCAAAGCCGACAAAGGCCCCAAGAAGAAGGTTCGTATCGGCGACTTCATCGATTGGGCGTCCATTCCCTACATGCTGGTTTCCGCAATGTTCTCCATCGCTGTTTATGGCCAGGGCTCTACGATCCTGCTGGCATACGGGCGTGCCGACTTGGCGATCGCCAACGTTGGCATCATGGTCACCGTCCATAACGTGATCATGTACTTCACCAGGCCCATCTTTGGTCGCATTATCGACAAGAAAGGCGCACGTTGGGGTCTTATCCCTGGATTCATCTCGGTTGCGGCCGCCAACTTCGTTACTGCCGCAAGCACGGACATGTGGGGACTTCTTATCGCCGCGATCATCTATGGCGTAGGCGGTGGCGGCTTGATCGGCAGCCGTACCATGGCCATCAAGGGCGCGCCGGAAGAACGCATGGGCGTTGCCGGCAACACCTACCTGATGGGCTCCGACCTTGGTCAGACGCTTGGCCCGATCGTGTTCACTGGCATTGCTGCGATGGTTGGCGGAATGTATCGTCCCGCTTACATGATCCTTGGCGGAATCGTTATCGCTGGTTTCGTTATCTGGATGATCTTCATCAAGGTTCTTATGAAGCGCCATCCCCAGAACGAGATGGGTTGGTAAATTGCCATGAAGACCCATATCGACACAAAAGCGGGTCGATACATCGGTACGGTTGAGGCATCTGGGGTACTCTCATTCAAGGGTATCCCCTTTGCCCAGCCACCTTTGGGGGACCTGCGCTGGCTTCCCCCGAAACCGGTAGAGACCTTCGATACGGAAAGGCATGCGGATATCTATCCGCCCGCCCCTGTTCAGCTGAACTACCCAAAGCATCTGGCTGACCAGATGGGTGAACCCATTCATATTCCGATCAGCGAAGATTGCCTTTACTTGAACGTGTGGGCGGCTGATCTGGAAACCCCGAAAAAGGGAATTCTGTTCTGGGTCTTCGGGGGTTCGTATGCAATCGGCCACGCCTCTCGCGTGCAGGCTCGGGGCGAAAGCTTCGTGGCGGCGCACCCCGAAATCGTGGTGGTTTCCGCCAATTATCGTTTGGGGGTTTTCGGATCCATCGACCTTTCGGTTATTGGGGGTGGAGGGGAATACCGCTCCAGCAACAATTTGAATCTCCTTGACCAGCGGGCGGCACTGCAATGGGTGCGTGATAACGCCCACGAGTTCGCCGCGGATCCCGAAACCATAACCCTCTACGGGCATTCGGCAGGATCGAATGCGATATGCCACCATCTTGCCGCGGAAGAATCTCTCCCTCTTTTTCGCCGGGCAATATGCCAGAGCTCGTTCTTGGAGGGGCCGCCAACAAGAAGCCTCGAAGAAGCGCGCGGGTCGTCGCGAAAGATTTTTGGGGCCGCCGGGGTGACTACGGTCGAAGAAGCGCTGGCAGTATCTTCCGAAAAGCTGATCATGGCGCAACGCGAGGTATTTGGAGAGATATACGGATCGCCAGTCGTTGATGGGCTGGTGGTGAAGCCCGACGAGTTGGGCGCCATGGCTTCCGGCGTTGCTTCAGGCAAGGAGGTAATGATCGGCTACAGTGACGGCGAGCGTGATTCGAGCTTTGTTTCATTGAGTGACGATGAGTGCATAGCGCGTGTGCTAACCGTAAACAAGGAGCGGCTGTCGGGCAGCACGGATATCGTCGACAGATATAAGGGCCTTCATCCGGAGCTGACCACGCAGGTTGCATGCATGAATCTGCAGGCAGAGCTGATGATGACCATACCAGCTGAAATTCAGGCGAGGCTTTCAGCAAGAAATGGGAGGGTCTACCAGTACGTGTTCAGCTGGGCCGATGAGTCTACGGGTATCCGCGCATACCATGGCGCTCCCTGCCCGTTTGTCTTCGGCAACCAGATTCCAGAATGCGCTCCTTTGGGTTTGTCTGGGATGATGCAGGACGCCTGGGCTGCGTTTATAGCAACGGGCGATCCGAACTGCGATTCCATTCCGGAGTGGAGCCCGTATGGGGAAAATGGCGGTGCCGTGATGGATATCGCGGAAGAGTGGAAGCTGCGCAACGGGTACTGGGATAAGGACTTTGCATTGCTTTCAGGACTGTTCCCTTCCGCTGTGCTTTTAGAGGAGGGGAAGTAGATGGACGTTCGGAGATTCAAGAGCGACTATTCGGGCGCGTTCTCCTGTATCGACAAAAGCCATCCGTATTACCATCTCAATACTGGGCTTTTTGAATTGCCTCTCTCGCGAGACGTGGGGATTGACGCATATGTGTACATTCCCCAGGCAACCACGAATAGTTGCTGGAGCGTGACCCTTCTTCTGCAAAGCGGGGTTGCTCCGGTGGCGTTCCTCCAGGACTCCGGATGGAAGGAGGTTGCCGACCGGGAAAAGGTCGTTGTCTTCTTGGCGAAACCCAAGCAGGGTAGCTGGCTTGATTTGGAGAGCCCGATTTCGGCCATAGAGGAGCTTCGTTCGAGGGTCGATGTCCGTGACCACTACGTTACGCAGGTATTCTTCGCTTATCTGGCGGGATATGGCGATGGCGCGGAAGCTGCTCTTCGCTATACCATGAAGCACCCCGAAGCGTATGCCGGCGTTGCATGCGTGGGCAACTGGGATGACGGCGCTGCAGATTATGACGCGCTCGCGTCTCAGGGGATATCGTTGCTTCCGTATGAGCCCGCTTCTGCCGTGCCGGTTCCGGTGTACTTTTCCGTAAAGGAGTCTGGATACTCGTTTGTTAGGGCTTTCGATCATTTCGTTCGCAGGAATGGCTGCGGTGTTTCTTCTGAATCAAACGGAAGGCGCTACGCACCCGCTTGTTTGAGATATGCCAACGATGCCATCAACGCGCAGTCTGTTGCCGATGTCGTTGCGGATGTTTCTCGTTTCGCGTCCCTGAGCTCCTTCGAAGCTACGGACGCTCTTTGGGAGCAGCTTCATCGTACAATCCGGACAACGGGCGTTGGTCCCGGGGGACTGCATTCTTTCAAGACGCTAGACGAGCTCGGCATCACGACACATGGAAAGGTTGTTGACGGGTGGACTCGCCACTGGTGCGAGTATGTGCCGCACAGGAACGTGAGCCGAAACGACAAGCTGCCGGTAGTTGTCTTTTTCCATGGAGGTACCCAAGTTGCCGAAAGCGGTTTGTACGGCGCCGAATGGTTTAATGTTGCTGAGAGCCGGGACTTCATAGCCCTCTTTCCTTCAGGCGGAATAGCCCAATCGAGGATGAACGCCAATCCCATGCCGACATGGAACATCTCTTGTGAGACGGAGCTCTATCTTGACGATGAGGCTTTCATTCGGGCAATGATCGCCGATGTCGAGCGCCGGCTCCCCGTTGACCGTTCGCGCATCTATGCAACCGGTCATTCGATGGGTTCGGGCATGACTCAGCGTTGCCTAATGAGTATGCCCGATATTTTTGCTGCAGGCGTCAGCAATTCCGGCGTGGTCCTGGGCTCGTATGAGCTGCCGGGGGTTGATGATTCGCTGGATGTTGCGACTTGGATCGAGATTGGCGAGCACGATGTGGATTCGTGCGATCTTTCGAATAGCCCTCGGGTGAAAACGAATATCGAATACTGGATAGCTCGGGGCGAATTGGACTCTTTGGAGGATGCCGGCGAATTCCAGTGCGGAAGATACCTGAACAAAGAATGGCGCAACGCCAACGGCGTTCCACTGCTTAGATACACCGCCGCACTCGATAAGAACCATGCGGTAATGCCCCAGGATGCATGGTCGTATTACGATGACTTCATGTGCAAGTTCAGTCGTCTCGAGGATGGAACCCTTTGCTATCTAGGCAAACCAGTTCGTTGATCGAAGCCCCTCCTTGGCGTGTCCCTACGCGCTTATCCCCTTTTGGCTGGAAAGCCAACGATGGCCGCTCCAATGAGCGGCCATCGTGCGTTATTGAGGATGAATTGGGCTTAGGCTGCGAAGGGGCTAGTCGACCGCAACCATGACGTCGGTGGACTTGATGATGGCCACAGCGCTGCCGCCTTCTTTCAGGCCCAGCT
>CAVDWN010000061.1:0-6727 GCA_963612535.1 Sphaerochaetaceae bacterium | reverse complement strand
CACGTGCGATAATCCTCGTAGGGACTGAACGCGTTCAAGGACAAGCGCGCTCGGAGCTATGAGGAGGAACAAATGGGGTTTGGCAACGTCATTGCCGGCGTGGCCGCTGCTGCTGTGGTGGCCGAAGGGGTTTACTCTGCCGCAACGGGCAAGTCTTCCCTGTTGCGCCCGCCTGGATCGCAAGGCGAATCGGATTTCATGTCCCGCTGCATCAAATGCGGGAAATGCATCGAGGCATGCCCTCATAAGGCCATCTATCCTGCGGATCTGACGCAGGGCATTGCCGCCGGCACGCCGACGCTCGATGTGGAGAACCGCGCCTGCCGCCTTTGCGCCGATTTCCCCTGCGTGGCTGCGTGCCCGACGGGGGCGCTTCGCGATGTGTCCGAAAAGCACGATGTGAACATGGGGTACGCGAAGATCAACGAGAACACCTGCATTGCCTACCAGGGGATGCGCTGCGAGGTGTGCTATCGCGTGTGCCCGCTTATCGACGAGGCCATCACCATCGAGTTCCAGGCGATGGAGAACGATTCCATCCACACGAAGTTCATCCCTACCGTGAACAAGGAGAAGTGCACCGGATGCGGGCTATGCGTTCAGAGATGCGTAGTGCGCGATCCGAAGGTTGCGATGAAGGTTGTGAGCATCGCCGCCCAAGAGAAGAAGGGGAAGTAGCGCCGCCGCTGATATGCGACGGGGTTTCAAGGAGGAAGTCATGGAGTACTCAAGGCGAGATTTCATCAAGCTGGTTGCCATCGCTGCGGCCAGTGCTGCAGTTTCGGGCTCGCTTGCCGGCTGTGCCCCCAAGGCGAACCAGTCTATCGACAAGGACAGCGTAACCACCTCGGTTGGCGTATGCCGCTTCTGCGGCTGCGGCTGCGGCGTTCTGATTGAGAGCCAGAACGGCAAGATCATCAGCATCACCGGCGACCCGAACAACGATTCCAGCCGTGGCCTGAACTGCGTGAAGGGCTACTACCTGGCCAAGATCCTGAAGGGCAACGACCGCCTTACCAAGCCGCTTATCCGTCTGGACAAATCCACCAAGGGGTCGAACGACCCGAAGGTGTACCGCGAAGCCGAGTGGGACGAGGCGCTTGACCTGGTTGCAAGCAAGATGCGCGAAACCTGGAAGAAGGACAAGAGCCGCTTGGCGTTCTGGGGCTCGGGCCAGCAGCCCATCTTGGAGGGCTATGCCACGTCCAAGTTCTGGAAGGCGGGCCTGCGCTCCAACAACATCGACCCGAATGCCCGTCTGTGCATGGCATCTGCGGTTGTGGCGTTCATGAACACCTTCGGCACCGACGAGCCCGCCGGCTGCTATGCCGACATCGACTATGCCGATCTGTTCATCACCTGGGGCGCCAACATGGCCGAAGCCCATCCCATGCTGTTCAGCCGCATCACCGCGCGCAAGCAGCAAGACGGCGTGAAGCACTACGACCTAACTACCGTGAGGAATCGCACCAGCGCGCTGGCCGACAAGGTGATGGTTTTCGAGCCCAACACCGATTTGGCCATCACCAACTGCATCTGCCGCTACCTGCTTGAAAACGAAACCTACGACAAGGACTTCGTGAAGGACCATGTGTGCTTCAAGCACGGCCAGGAAGACATCGGCAACAACGATTTCGCGAACCGCGACTCGTACGACAAATCGGACAAGGGCAAGAGCGCCGAAAAGGTTACCGTGATCGACCTCGAGGAATTCCGCAAGCTGGTGGAACCCTACACGTACGAGTACGTAAGCCAGCTTTCCGGGGTTTCCGTGGAAGACCTGCAGCTGCTCTACGAGGCATTCGCCGACCCGAACTGCAAGATCATGAGCCTGTGGACCATGGGTGCGAACCAGCACAACCGCGGCACGTGGGTTAACCAGAATTTCTACAACTGCCATCTGCTTTCCGGCAAGATCGCCAAGCCGGGCAACGGGCCATTCTCCCTTACCGGCCAACCCTCTGCGTGCGGCACGGCGCGCGAGGTGGGCACGTTCAGCCATCGCCTGCCTGCCGACCTGGTTGTTGCCAATGCCCAGCACCGCCGTTACACCGAAGCGGTTTGGGATTTGCCCGAGAACTGGCTCGAAGACATTTCCACGCCGGGCTACCATACCACCAAGATATTCCGCGAGATGTCGAACGGGAACATGGACTTCATCTGGACCGCCCACAACAACTGGGCCCAATCCATGACCGACCTGAACCGCTTCCTTGGCAGGGACGGCGAGCATCTGGGTATCTTCGATACCTTCATCGTGGTTTCCGAGGTGTACCCCACGCTTTCCACGGCGTACGCCGACGTTGTGCTTCCCGCCGCCATGTGGATCGAGCGCGAGGGCATGTTCGGCAACGGCGAGCGCCGCACGGCCGTGTTCGAGAAGGCCTGCGATCCTCCGGGTGACGCCCGTTGGGACCTGTGGATGCTGATGGAGATCGCCAAGCGCGTGCTCGACGGCGAGAAGATCGGCGACAACGACGCCTTCGATACCCTGTTCGGCAAGTGGTACGACAAGGATGCGGGCGACTTCAAGTACGACAACCAGCGCGATGTGTGCCGCGAGATCTGGAACGAGTACCGTACCTTCTCGAACCCCGACCCGGCCGAGAACAGCTATTCCAGCGAGCGCGTGCTGCGCATCCACGACAACCTTGACAAGAAGGAAGGGTGGAGCCCGCTCAAGCTTACCGCCAAGCGCTTGGCGCCGTACGACGAGTACATCACCCAGCATGGCCTTACGTGGCCTACCCAGCAGATCGACGGCAAATGGTATGCCACAAAGTGGCGCTTCAACGGTGCCGGAAGGCAGGAAGACGGCTACGACACCTGGAACGTTCAGAAGTGGGGCGAAACCGACAAGACCGACGGCATCTCGTTCTACAAGACCGCCGACCACAAGCCTTGCGTCACCTTCCATCCTTACGAGCCTCCCGCCGAGATCCGCGATAGCGAGTACCCGTTCTACATGGTTACCGGCCGTCTGCTGGAGCATTGGCATACGGGCAGCATGACGCGCCGCGTGCCCGAGCTCGACAACGCCCTGCCCGAGGCCCTGATGGACCTTTGCGCCCAGGATATGGACGAGATCGGCGTGAAGGACGGCGACCGTGTGAGGGTTACCAGCCGTTGGGGCTCGTTCGAGTGCACGGTTTCCAGCGCGGGACGAACGCAGCCGACCCATCATATGTGCTATATACCGTTCTTCGCCGAGGAGACCCTGGTCAACCTTGCTCAGCAAGAGGTCTATTGCCCCCTTTCGAAGGAGCCCGACTACAAGAAAACCGCCGTTCGCATCGAAAAGGTCTAGGGGGTGCGAGCTATGAAGATGAAGCGGAACATCGCCATTGTGGCAGCCGTTTCGGGGCTCATGCTTTCCGCATGCGCCCTGGGCGGGTGCTATTCCACGAATGCCATCACCTCGCCGTCCGAGACCTTCGATACGCCCGAAGGCGCCGCGCCCATGCTCTCCGTTGCCCACGAGGGCCGTTACGAGAGCTTGGGTGCGGAAGGCTGCTTCGGCTGCCATGGTTCGAGCAGCGAGGCCGACCCGTTCCTGAAGAAGGCCGGTCAGATGCCGGACAACCATTATGTGGGCGAGAACAGGGAGTCGCACAAGATAGACGCAGCGCATTCCCTGTGTGGCAGCTGCCATGTGCAGCAACGAAAGGCCGGTGAGTAGCGTGGTTATCTCGAGTTTGGTGGTGAACACCGTCTCCGATTCCACGACCAAGGTTGCCCAGGCTCTTTCCGTCATGGAGGGGGTTGAGGTGCACGAGGTTGTCGAATCGAAGCTGGTGGTGACCCTTGAGTCGGAAACAGTGGATTCCTCGGCCGATGCGGCTGCGAAGTTCCAGGATGTGCCAGGGGTTTTGAGCGTGAACCTTATCTACGTCAATTTCGAAGACGATCCGAGCTTGCGCTAAGGCGGGATTTCCATGTCTGACACCCCCGAAAAGAACGAAGAGCAGTGCCAAGGCGCCTGTTCGGCAAGCGGGTCTTCGCCGGCCAAGAAGCGCACCGGGCGAAAGTGGACCATCGCCCGTCATTGCGTGCAGGTGTTCGTGCTGCTGTTCTTCTTGGTACCCGTTGTTGCATCGGGCTGGGCGATCATGGGAACCGACCTGCAGGGCGACCCGATTACGGAGTCGGTTGCCACGCCGGCACAATTCGCCTGGTCGGGAACGCTCTCTTCTTCGCAGATAGGCCCGATCACCCTTATGGACCCGTTCGTGTTCCTTCAGACGGTTGCCGCATCGAAGACGTTCGACCCCGCCTGGCTTCTGGCGGCGCTGGTTCCGTTGCTGGTGTTCGGCATCGTGCGGGGAAGGGCGTTCTGCGGCTGGGTTTGCCCGGTTAACCTGCTGTTGGAGATTGTGGATGCATGCCGCAAGAAGGTATGCCCGAAACGCCAGCTTCCCGAGCAAAGGCTGCCACGTCACGCGAAGATAGGCGTTGCCGCCGCGGTGCTGGTGCTTTCCCTTCTGGTGAGCATCCCCGTGTACGAGGTATTGAACCCCATCAGCTTCATCAACAAGGGCCTGGTGTTCGGAAGCGCCGTTGGCGGGATAACGCTGCTTGCCATTGTTCTGGTGGATGTGTTCTGGGGGCATCGGGTATGGTGCCGCTCGCTGTGCCCGCTCGGCGGCTTCTACGAGGTGCTGGGCAAGGTCGGTCTGGTGAAGGTGCGCATCGATCATGATGCCTGCATCAAATGCGGAAGCTGCAAGAAGGCCTGCATCGCGGCCCCCGAGATCTTGGATCCTGCCCTGGATGGCGAATGCTCGAGGGTTTGCGCGGGCGACTGCATGGTATGCGGCAAGTGCATCGATGCCTGCCCGGTGGGCGCATTGGGCATGGAGGTTTCCGCTCCCGGGAAGAAATAGGCGTGCCGAACGTGTTGCCTGCCCTGGCTTTCCGGCCTACAGCTCCAGGAGCTTGTGACGCAGGGCGAACTCCACCAGCTCGGCGCGGTTCTTCAGCTTCAACTTGCTGTACACCTTCGAGCGATGCGCTTCGACGGTCTTCACGGAAAGGAAGATGCGCTCGGAGATCTCGCGATTGGTGAACCCGCGGGCAAGGAGGATCAGCACCTCCATTTCGCGCGGGGTAAGCTGCTCTAAGTTCGATTCGGCTTCTTTGCCGCCTTCTGCCACGAATTTCGCCAGGGCACCTGCCATCTTGGGGTGAATGTAGCTATCGCCTTCCTGCACCATATGGATTGCCCGCAGCAGCTCCGCCGGCGATGCGCTTTTCAGCAGGTACCCCTTCGCTCCCTTGTTCATGGTGTGGTACAGGTACTCCGGCTCGGCGAACATGGTGAGGATGATCACCTTGGTGCCGGGAAGGTCGCGCACTATTTTCTCGCAGGCGATCAGACCGCTTTGCGCAGGGGGCATGGAGAGGTCGAGCAAGAGGATGTCGGGCTTGCGTGCTGCGCAAACGGCATATGCCTGCGTTCCATCTGCCGCTTCGCCCACAACTTGGATGTCCGGGTCTTTGTCCAAGATCATCTTGAAGCCAAAGCGCACCATTTCGTGATCGTCGGCCAGGACAACGGTGATCATCTTGGAGGCTCCTCCTTCTTTATAGGTTCTCTCATGGGGGCTACCAAGCTGATGGTGGACCCTCGGTTGCTGGAGCTTATCTGCAGGTCGGCCCCGATCAGGCGCGCCCGTTCGCGCATCCCTGAAAGGCCGCAGCCGCTTCCTTGCACAACAGGTGCATCGGTGTTGAACCCAACGCCCTCGTCGGAGATCGAGACGTTCAGCCATCCAACGCTTGCGGCGAATGAGACCTCGACCCTGTCTGCCTTGGAGTATTTGCAGGAATTGAGTATAGCCTCTTGGCAGATTCGGTAAACCTGGGTTTCCACGGCCGGATCGAAGCGGTCGATGCTTTGCTGGCCGGTGAACACGATGCTTGCTCCGTAGGTCTTTTCCAGAACGGCTGCCTGGGATTTCAGCGCGGGAATGAGCCCGAAATTGTCCAAGGTGGAAGGCCTGAGCTCGGTTGACAGGTTGTGGATGTTGGTTTGAAGCGACTCGATGCGGGAAAGCGCCTGCTCGATGAAGCTGTTTGCGTCTTCATCGTCGATGCGCTCCTGTGCCATGTGCAGCAGAAGGGTCACAGTAAGCAGGTCTTGCGCCATGCCGTCGTGCAATTCGCGGGAAAGCCGCTTCCGCTCGTCTTCCTGGGCGAGCACCACCTTGGAAAGCTCGGTTTGGCGAAGGGGAACGAACCCCGAATCTTCCTTTCCGTCTGCCTTGGGCTTGGCGAACTCAACTAGGCTCTGCTCCTGTACCTCGGTATCGAGGAACTTCCCCTGTAGGTCGTTCGCGCAACGCAGGTAAGCTTGCGCATGCTCTCTGCCGGATGTCCGATGGGCCAGGATAAGGACGCCGACGGTATGGCTGCCTTGCTTCAAGGGCAGCGCGCAGAAGCTGCGCAGGTCTTCGGCGAACACGATGGGATAGCTGGAGTATTCGTTCTGGCCAAGGTCTTTGTCGATGTCGGTGAGCATCATGGGCTGGCCGCTTTTCAGTACGATGCCCCCGATGCCATGACCGGGCGAAAGCGAGATACGGGTAACGCGTTGGCTGGTTGCCCCGCTGAAGTAAGCCCATTTCATAGGGGCGCCAACGAACGGGGAAAGCCCTATGCCCACGAAGTCGAAGCCATACTCTTTGGCGATGCGGTCCGCTTCCGCCTGATACCCAGCATCGCCCCC